>JBGTNC010000082.1:0-5261 GCA_041743265.1 Alphaproteobacteria bacterium
TGCGCCGTCCTTCTTCTTGTGGCACCACCAGTTCAAACACACCAAAGGCGGCCTGCATGGAAGCTGGATTGGCGTTATAGCTTTCATCAATCACGGTAATCGGTGCTTTGCCTTCTTGCAGGGTGATGCTGTAGCGGTTGCCACGGCCTGCGATGGCTTCGGCTTTTTGCAGGGCATCAACCGCGGCGGTTAAATCACCTCCTGCGGCTTTGACGACCAGCAGCGCGCCCAGTGAATTTTGCACAATATGTTTGCCGGGGATTTGCAGCTTGTATTTTACACGCTCCCCCATAATATCCGCGGTCACGCGGCTGCTATCGGCATGCAGGGCGCAATCAATCAGTTTGGCATCCGCGCCATCTTCTTCACCGAAGCTCAAGATTGTTTGAATGCCCTGTTTTTCCGCAGATGCTTTCAACCGTGCGTAATAGGGGTTATCAAGGTTTAGGATTGCAATGCCGTTTTCATCCATACCGGTAAAGATTTCGGCATTTGCATCGGCAATGCCGTCTAGCCCGTTGGAGAAAAATTCGATATGTTCGCGGTCAATGGTGGTGATGATCGCAATCTGCGGGCGCACCTGATCCGTCAGGTTGATGATTTCACCGGGATGGTTCATGCCGATTTCAAAAATGCCCGTATCGGCATCTGCGGGCAGGCCGGACAGCGTCAGCGGTACGCCCCAGTGGTTGTTAAAACTTTTCTTGGAAGCATGTACAGAACCCAGCGCACCAAACAATGTCGCCAGCATTTCCTTGGTGCCGGTTTTGCCGACCGACCCTGCCACGCCAATAATTTTACCTGTGCTGCGGGCGCGTGCAGCGCGGGCGAGGCTTTCCATGCCAATCATCGTATCTTCAACAACCAGCAAGGGGCCTTTGGCTTTGCCGGCATCGTATTGTGCGGAGACCATGGCAGCCGCAGCGCCTGCCGCAAAAGCGGCATCTACATAATTGTGGCCATCTAAACTCTCCCCCTTCAGGGCAATAAACAAATCCCCTTTTTGCAGCGTGCGCGTATCAATCGAAATACCGGTCACGATAAAATCGGCGCTGGCTTTGCCGTGTGTGGCAGCGGCTGCGTCTTGCGCCGTCCATAGGGGTTGCTTTTTTTGTTCTGTCATTTTGATATCTCCAGTACCGCGTTTTTGGCTTCTGTGACGTCGTCAAAGGGTAAAACCTCTGTGCCGACGATCTGGCCTTGTTCGTGTCCTTTGCCGGCAATCACCAGCACATCACCCGTTTGTAATTCTTTGACAGCCGTGCGAATGGCTTCGCGTCTGCCGGCAATTTCGGTTGCGTCCTTGCACCCTTGCATGACTTCGCTGCGTACAAAGGCTGCATCTTCGGTGCGCGGATTGTCGTCTGTGACAATGGCGTGGTCGGCCAGACGGCTGGCAATCTCGCCCATCATCGGGCGTTTGCCGCGATCGCGGTCACCACCGCAGCCAAAGACGACATGTAATTTGTTTTGCGTATGCGGGCGGAGCGATTCCAGCATGGTTTTCAATCCATCGGGTGTATGCGCGTAATCAACGTATACGGCAGCACCGTTGGGTAAGCTGGCGGCATATTCCAGTCGTCCGCGCACGCTCGTCAAACGCTCCAGTGCGTGCACGCCTTGCATTTGCAGACCCGTATTTGTGGGGTCTTCTGCCAGTACAAGGCCCAAAGCTGTCAGGGCGTTGAGCGCTTGGAAGTCGCCGACCAGCGGCAGTTCCAGCTTATAGCGTTCGCCAAAAACAGTCAGGTCCAGATATTGCCCGCCGGGTAGGGATTTGCGCGCGTTCAGGCAAATGTCTTTGGCGTTAGGCCCCACTTCAATTACGTGGATGCCGCGTTTGTGGCACAGGTCGTTTAAAATTGCGGCTTCCGGTGTGCCCATGCAAATCACGGCAACGCCTGCGGGTGTCAGCACATCGGCAAACAATCGCGTTTTGGCCTCGAAGTATTTTTCCATCGTACCGTGGTAATCCAGGTGGTCGCGCGTCAGGTTGGTAAAGGCCGCAGCCGTTACCTGCACGCCGTCCAATCGATATTGGTCAAGCCCGATGCTGGAGGCTTCGAAGGCCAGATGTGTCACGCCTGCTGCTTCCAGCTCCGTAATTTCAGCGTGCAGCACAACAGGGTCGGGCGTGGTCAAAAGGCCTGGGCGGTTGATGCCCACAATATTGCCACCGGCAGCTTCAATGCCAATCGTGCCAAGGCTGGCGGCGGCATGGTCCATCGCTTGCCAAATCTGGCGGCAGAAATTGACGGTGGAGCTTTTGCCGTTGGTGCCTGTGACAGCTGCAATCGTTTTCATCTGCTGGCCAAAAAATTTGGCGACCATCTGTGAAAAGCGGCGGCGCGGGTTGGCGTCTTCAATCACAATCACATCGTTGTTGTTCACAACCGTACCGGGTGGCACCAGAATGGCAGCGGCGCCACGGGCAATCGCATCATCAATAAATTCGCGGCGATCAAGTTTCACGCCGGGGAAGGCTGCAAAAACATAGCCATCGCGCACATCGCGTGAATCAGCTGTCAAACCTGTTACATGCAGGTTTGCTGCTTTTTCCGGGTGGTTGATGCGCACCTCTTCGGAATTATCGATCAGTTCCAACAGCGACAATGCTTTTTCCTTCCTTCTTTTCTTTTAGATAGCGCGCCATTTCTTGATTGATGGCGTCCAGTCCGTCACCTTCCGGTGCGATTTGGTAGAGTGGCGCCATTTGTTCAATCACACGGCTGACAACAGGGGCTGCAACCCAGCCGCCTGTGGCGTATCCATAGCTTTCTTTAATCCCTTGCGGTTCGTCCACAATCGCCAAGACAGCGTAGCGCGGTTTGTCGATTGGATAGACGCCGATAAAAGACGACAGGCGTGCATTCTTGCTATAGCCGCGCCCTTGTGTTTTATCCGCTGTGCCGGTTTTTCCGCCAATGGCGTAACCTTCCACGCGGGCTTTGCTGCCTGTACCGTCTGCGACCACCAGTGCCAATAATTTACGCACCTTGTCGGCGGTATCGCGCTTGACCACGCGCGGGCCTTGGGGTTTGGCAATGTCGTTGCCCTTTTTGCCGTCATACACCAGATGCGGCTTAATCAAAATGCCGCCATTCACAAGTGCGGATGCGGCGCGCATCAGATGCACAGGGCTCACAGCGATACCGTGCCCGTAGGAAGCGGTCAATGTATTGATGTCGCGCCACGGTGTGGGGTAGAGCGGTTGACCGCGCTCCGGCAGATCCAGTGGCGTGCGTTCGAAGAAACCCATTTTTTCGTAGAATTCTTTCAAACCGTCTTCGCCGAGTGATTGCGCAATTTTGGCGGTGCCGATGTTGGACGAATAAATAAACACCTCCGCCATGGTCAGTGGGCGTTTTTTGGCGTGGTAATCGGTGATGCGGAAGCGACCGAATTTAATCGGCTCTGTGGTATCAAACACCGTACCAAAACTGGCGTCACCGCTATCAAGGGCGGCGGCCACGGGGAAAAGTTTGAAGGTCGAGCCCATTTCGTACACGCCCAGCGTGGCGCGGTTAAAACGCGTATCGTCCGGTGTGGCGTTCAAATGATAGGGATCAAAATCGGGCAGGGAGACCATGGCAATGATATCGCCCGAATTCACATCCATCACCATGCCAATGCCTGCCTTGGCGCTGAAGGTGCGGATGGCTTTGCTGAGCTCGCGGTGCATCAGGTGCTGGATGCGCAGGTCAATCGTCAAGTGCAGATCTTCATCGCCCTCTTGCAATTGCTTTTCGTGCTGCTTTTCAATGCCCGCAATGCCGCGCCCATCTACATCGGTATAGCCGATCAAATGTGATGTCAGGCGGCCGCTTGGGTAAATGCGTTTGCTTTCCGCTTGAAAAGAAAGACCCGGGTGGCCCAGTGTGTTGATCGCATATTGCTGGCGCGGTGTGATGTTGCGCGCAATCCAGATAAATTTTTTGCCGGATGATAATTTGGCGGCTAAATCTTTTTCTTTTTCATCTGGCAAAATACCAGCCAGTTCACGGGCGACGGTTTGCGGGTTTTCAATCAGGCTGGCATCGGCATAGACGGAAGCCATGCGCAAGGATGTCGCCATTAATTCACCGTTGCGGTCCATGATCGTGCCGCGCAAGGGTTTGTCGGCAGGAGCCAAGGCGGCAGCAGCGGTGGTATTCGCAGTGGTATCGCGCAACAAGGTCAAATCGATCAGGCGCAGGCTGATGGCAAGATAGCCGATCATGAAAACACCTGCGACGAGCAACAGGCGGATTTTCGCCTGCCCCAGCAAGCGGGATTGCGTGCCGGAAATGCTTTCGCGTTGTTTGGTGAAATATTGCTTCATGGTGCGCCGACCCCCAAGCTCTGGATCACATCGCCAAAGCCACGTTCCGTATTCGTCACGCGCGATGGTACAGGTTGTGGCGGTTGATAGGCGCGATCTGCGGGTTTTATAACGGCAGGTGCTTTTGTGGCTAGCGACGAAGACGATGTCGGGCGTTTACTGGGCCTTTTGGGCGCGGATGTTTTATCTACTGCTGCAATCTCTGCCGCTGTCACGGCGACAGTGGTGGCGGTGAGCGATGTTTCTTGTGCGGTTGTCAGTGCAACTTGTGTTACGGGCTCTTCCGGTGCGACGCGCAGCGGCAGGCTATCGGCCTTGGCGAATTGCTGGCCCTTCATGGGGGCAAGTTTCAGGTATTCGCGGCTGAGTTTTTCAAGACGCTCCGGCTGGTTCAAATAGCTCCATTCCGCTTGCAAGACGCGCAGGGTTTCTTCCTCGTCCACCAGGTCACGTTGGAGGACGGAGAGCTTTTGGCGACCATCGGTCACGCGCTGGCTGGTTTGAAACAGCAAAATGCAGCAAACAACAAACAAACCAAACCAGAGAGCGGATGATTTATACATGGTCACCTCCGGCAATATCTGTGCGAATGGCATAGCGCAGGCGGGCAGAGCGGGCGCGGGTATTGCGTGCGGTCTCTTCGGCGGTCGGGGCGATGCCGTTGCGGCTTTCCAGTTTGAAAATCACCGGTGGGGCAAGCCCTGCTTGCAGGGGCATATGGCGCGATGTGCCCGCCACTTGGCCTGATTTTTCGCGCAGGAAGTTTTTAACGCGCCAGTCTTCCAGCGAATGGAAAGCAACCACGACCAGACGACCATTGGGCTTTAAAATCTCTATCGCTGCATCCAATGCGCGTTCCAGCTCGCCCAGTTCATCGTTCACGTGAATGCGCAGGGCTTGAAAAGTGCGGGTGGCGGTATCCGTTTTCATGCCGCCATGC
>JBGTNC010000083.1:0-4628 GCA_041743265.1 Alphaproteobacteria bacterium
GCATCGCGCAGACCGCTTTGCACTTGCTGCAATTGACCTTGGGTCAGGTGCACATGCTTTTTGATGATCTGGGGCTCTTGCCATTCAACATTCACTTGCGCAGCTCTATATTCACCATCCACATACTGCGGCATGGTTGGCGGGCACGGTAAGGCTCTGTATTCGCGCTGTTGGCTGAAGCGTTGGGAGCAATCATCACCTTCCGCCTGTGCGGTGCTGGCACCAAGGCAAAGAGCGGCTGCTGCTGTCAGCATAAACATATGTGCTTTTGTCATGTTATCCTCCTGTAATTTTTTCATCGTTCCTGACGAACAACCACAGAGGAGATAAGGTTCCGGCTAAAAGCCGGCTGATTTCTCAGCTTATTGAAAACAATGCTTTATTACGGATGGCATCTGCCAATGTGTGCTGGTTCAAACTTTCGATAAATACCTTATTCGCATCCAGCAAAAAATGTTTTAGCTGGCAGGTGCTGATAATGCGGCAGGTATTGGCTTCTTTATCAAAACATTCGACAAGCGTCATATTCGGCTCCAGCTGCATAACCAGATCACCGATTTTCAAATCTTTCGGACGGCACGCCAATTTAATGCCGCCGCCCTTGCCCTTGGTGCTGGCAATATGGCCCAGCTGCGCCAGTTTGTGCACAACCTTCACCAGATGGTTGCGTGAAATGCCGTAATGTTCGGCAATTTCCTTCACGCTGCACAGGCGGTCAGGGTGTGCGGCCACGTACATCAGGCTACGCAGGCCATAGTCGGTAAAAATTGTTAACTGCATATATGCTGCCTCGGTCTTAAATTCTGCTTGACGGAATATAACACATCTTTTAATATGTATTTAAAATACATATTAAGGAGTCGTCCCCATGCTCAGTGATAAAACCATCACGATTGTCAAATCCACCGCCCCCATTTTGCAAGAACATGGCGAGGCACTGACCCGCCATTTCTACAAGCGTATGTTTGCCAATAACCCTGAAGTGGCGCCTTTTTTCAACTCATCCAACCAGGAATCCGGCACGCAGCAAAAGGCGCTCGCCGGTGCCATTTGCGCCTATGCCGCGAATATCGACAATCTGGATGTACTGGGTGGTGCGGTTGAACTGATTGCGCAAAAACACGCTTCCTTGCAAATCAAACCGGAGCATTACCCCATCGTCGGGCAGAATCTGCTGGCTTCCATCAAGGAAGTATTGGGCGATGGCGCGACAGATGATGTGATCAACGCATGGGCAGAGGCCTATGGCTTTCTGGCCGATATTCTGATCAACCGTGAAGCACAAATTTATAAATCGCACACAGATATGCCCCATGGATGGGAAGGCTTCACCGCTTTCCGCGTCGTGAAAAAAGAACGCGAGAGCGATATCATCACATCGTTCTATCTGGCCCCTGCCAATGCCAGCGCCCTGCCCAGTTTTAAACCAGGACAATACATCACCGTACGTATGCCAAGCCCCTGTGGTCATACGACCATGCGCAATTACAGCCTTTCTTGCAAACCGGGCGATGAATACTTCCGCATCAGCGTCAAGCGCGAGCTGGGCCCGCGCGCCAATACGCCTGCAGGTTATGTATCCAACATGCTGCACGATAAAGTCGATGTGGATATGACGCTGGAAGTTGCCCCGCCTTGCGGCGAGTTCTTTTTGGATGTAGACGCCAACCATAGCCGCCCGCTTGTGCTGCTGGCCGCAGGCGTGGGCATTACGCCGATCATGAGTATTTTACAAACGGCATTGGACGTGATGCCGGAAAGAGAAATTATTCTCGTCCACGCTTGCCTGAATGAAAACGTGCAGGCCTTCCGCCAGACGTTGGATGATCTGGCGCAGACACACAAAAACCTGACACTGCGTCATTGCTATAGCGAAAGCGCCCCGCAGGGTATGTCGCGACATGCAGATGCACATGAGGGATTTGTGACGGCAGAGCTGATCCAATCCCTCGTCCCAGAGCGCGATGGTGATTATTATTTCTGCGGCCCGAAGCCTTTTATGGTCAGTATTTATCACCAGTTGCTGACATGGGGCATACCGGCATCGCAAGTTCATTTCGAATTTTTTGGCCCGCGTGAGGAGCTGCAAAATAAAGCCGCCTGAGCAAGCGGCACCTGAAACGATAGACTGGTCATCGCCGTCAAAAGACGCTAAACTTTGTGCAGAATTAAAAACCATCATTTGCACACGGAAATGACACATGCACGCAGCTAAAAACCGTATCCATATCGGACATACCGTCGCCGGAAACCCGATTGATATCGTCACCTATACTCTGGCATCCCCCAATAAGGGCAAAAAACTGCATATACAAAGCGGCATGCACGGTGGCGAGATCACGTATTGGGTGCAGCACCGCCTGTATAATTTCTTGAAGGATCATCTGAAGGCTGGCGAAGTTGTTTTTGTCCCCTGCGCCAACCCTGCATCATGGGACCAGCGGTCTTATTTCTATACCTTCGGCAAGTTTGATTTGTATGACGGCAAAGACTGCAATTCGCACTTCCCCGGCAAAGCCGAAGGATCGCTGCATCAACGCATTGCCCATGCCCTGTTCAGCATTGCCAAGGATTGTGACTTAGGGCTTGACCTGCATACCGCACGCAACAGCATCCCCTATTGCATTTTCACCAAGGAAAAATACCTGCCGCTGGTGAAAGATGTCGGCTTTACCTATAACTATCTGGATGATGTGATCACGCCCGAAACAGATGGCTCATTTGATGCGGCGATGGACCCTGCCGGCATCGACAACCTGTGTATTGAATGCGGCAGCCATGATGAATATGACGCGGCCAAAATCGATATGGTTTTTGCAGGTATTTTGCGTCTGCTGGCACGGCTTGGCATGATTGATGCCAGCCTGACCGCGCCCGCACCGTCTGAATGCTATTACTTCCGCGACCACAAAAAGATTTTAACGCGCGATAGCGGATTCGTGCGCTATGACACCACGCTGGGCGCGCCTTTCAAAAAAGGCGATACGCTGTTTACCCTGCACCCCAGTTCAGAACTGGGCGTTGAAATGCCGGAAATCGCCCGCGAAGATGGTGTGGTGTACAAACGTGCACCAACACACATCTACCGCTTGGGCGATGAAACACTGCATTACATTGCAATGGATGATTTGAAAAAAGTTTAACGGCCTGCAGACGGTGCTTTTGCTTTGCCACCCACGCTGCGCTTGACCGGCTCAACTTCTGCCGCCTGACGGTACAGCGGGTTTTTGCCCGTGTAATCATCGCCAAGGCAATCTGCATAAAGCTGCTCGATCATTTTGCGCCATTGCGGGTGCAGGCAGGAAACGCCATCTTCGATCATAAACGGAGCATCTGCGCCACTGGCAACACCAGTGATGCGGAACATTTCCGCGCCGGACAAAGGTGCATCACCTTTCGCCAAGCTACCGCTGCTGATGTTCACCAGCAAGGAACCGGACGCCAGATCAGCCGGACGCACTTCCGCATTTTCGCCAACAAATTTCCAGCGCCAGCCATCGTCTTTTTGCTCAACGCTGTACACACCGGACGGCAAGTCTTGCACCGCTTTGATGCTGCCATCAAGCGCGGTATCGTGCGTGGCATAGACTTTGATGTAAAAAGAACCGGATGAATGCGCGTATTCATTGTGGATCTCGGCTGCGTTATCACGCAGGGCCGCCATCACAGCCAGATTTTCCTGTTTGGAGAAATCGGCAAAATGCGCAAACCATGCCATACGGCTAAGGCCCGGAATGCCGTTTGCTTCGGCATCGGCGCTCATCTGGTCTGTTGGCCCTTGCTGGCGGTCGTTGATTTCGTTGATCCAGATTTTACCGGTGCGGTCGATAATCAGATCCGCCCCTGCCAAACCAACTTTGCCACCCAGACCCATTTTTTTGCCCAGCTTCTCGCCAATTTCGGCAATTTGCTGTGCAATGTGGTCTTCGTAAACGTGGCCAATGTTGTTGCCAACGCTATCGCCCGGCTCGCTTGCCAGCAAGCTGTCACCGACAACTTTCAATGTGGCACGGCCTGTAACCGAGAATACGTTGGATTCATCGATGCCTTTTTCAGCCGCATGCGCTTCAATCAGTGCAAGGCTTTCGGGGCGCGCGCAATCAACACCTTCGGGCAGGTTGCATTTGGCAACGCCACGGGTGTTTTCTGCCGGCAATGTGTTGCCAACGAAGAAAGACAGGTTCGCCTCGTTCCCTTCCACAAAGCGTGTGACTTTGAAGGGGGTTCTGGATTTTTTGGCGTGTGCCACAAAATCATCTTCGGAGCCGATGAAACGGGTCGGCTCGTAATTCTCAATGCAGGACTGCACAACCACTTTGCCGCTATGGCTTTTGATGCGGTTGTAAATGTCGCGCAGCTCGGCTTCGGATTTTTTGGCTTCGACGACTTCGGTCGGAATCACATAGGCCTCAAGGCCGGATTCTTCCAGAATGTGCATCAGGTTGCCTTTGTTCTCGAAGAACAGGCGTGTGTTTTGCTCGTTGCTGGCAACAATTTCTGTGCCCATGTCACGCTCGGCAATATGCTTCGCCCAGGATGCGGGCGGCGTGATGAAGGCGAAAACAGCAACCTTTTTGTTCTCGATCAGAGCATCGGGGATGGTGCCCACGATTTTCTCTGACATGCCT
>JBGTNC010000084.1:0-1882 GCA_041743265.1 Alphaproteobacteria bacterium
AATCTTTACTGTTATGTCAATATTTTTTTTATTATTGTAATTAAATTACCCCAGAAACCGCTGCCACGTGAAACATCCGGAAATGCCATAAGAAGGCCGCTGAGGCCCCTCTGGCTTATTTGCCGCCCCAATCACCCGACACGGCCTGCACCGCTGTCAGCGCCGCTATCAGGGCCGTTTCCGCCCGCAATATACGCGGGCCGAGGGAAACAGGTTCCACCGTCGCGACGGATTTAATCATTTCGACCTCGGCATCTGAAAATCCACCTTCGGGGCCCACCAGCACGGCAACGGGAGGGCGAATACTAGCCGATTGCAGCCGCTGCACAATCATGGGCGCAGATTCGCGCTCGATGCAGAAGATGAGCTTTCGCTCCAAAGACCATGAACTTAAAATGTTTTCCAACTTTCGTGCGGGCTGCACGCGCATGATGTCCATCCGCTCGCATTGCTCCGCCGCCTCTACCGCGATGACCTGCAAACGGTCTTCGTTCACGCGGTGGATGACCGTACGCTCGCAAGTTACTGGCCAAAATACCTTTGCGCCCAATTCGCTGGCCTTTTGCGCCATAAAATCAAACGCCTCTTTTTTAACAGGCGATGCCAGCACGTGAATATCGGGCACGCCCACTTGTTCACGTATTTTCTCAACAAAAGAAATAATTACATTCTTTTTGCTAACTTCTTCCAGCCTTGCCAGCCATTCGCCATCCGTCCCGTCAAAGACGCGGACCAGATCGCCGGGGTTGCAGCGCATGACATTACGCAGGTAATGCAATTGGCGATCTGACAAGGCACATTTCCGCCCGGCCTCAGGCGGTTCCTGCGGGACAAAAAGGCGGATCAGGTTTTTATAAGCATCCAGATTACTCATACTTCCAAGATACCACTTTTCCCCCGCTTCGTTCAAATATACACTCTGGTCATGGCTACAGATTTTCAATTATCACATCAACTGTTCAAAAAAACGCCGGCAAGCTGGCACCCCTATATCCTGCTGGCGCGGCTGGATCGTCCTATTGGCACATGGCTGCTGTTGCTTCCCTGCCTGTGGGCGCTGATTCTGGCAAATGGCGGCGTCGGCGGGCTGGATGGCGAAGGCTGGCTGCAGGCTGGCCTTTTTGCCCTCGGCGCTATTGTGATGCGGGCGGCAGGCTGTGTGATCAACGATCTGTGGGACTGTAAACTGGATGCCGCTGTCGAGCGTACGCGCAACCGCCCGCTGGCGGCCGGTACCGTCAGCATCCGGCAGGCGCTGGCTTTTCTGGCGGCACTGCTTTGCATCGGCTTCTTCATTTTGCTGTTTTTCAACACCATGACCATGCGCTTGGCCATGCTGTCGCTTGTACTTGTCGTCACCTATCCGCTCATGAAACGCTTTACCTGGTGGCCGCAACTGTTTCTAGGCTTTACATTTAACTGGGGTGCGCTGGTGGGGTTTACCGCCGTCACGGAAACTGTACCAGCAGCAGCATGGTTCATTTACGTGGGTGGCATTTTTTGGACGCTGGCCTATGACACCATCTATGCGCATCAAGACAAAGAAGACGACGCACTGATCGGCATCAAATCCACCGCGCGGTTATTTGCCGGCAAAAGTAAAATCTGGGTGGCGGCGTTCTTCACCCTCAGCCTTGGCTTTTTTATTGCCGCGAAGATCAGCGCTTATGGTGGCCTCGTCTTGACGACGGGTTTGTTTGTACTGCCCCTTGCCCATGCCCTTTGGCAGATCAAGCGCTGGGATATGGACACACCCGCCAGTTGCCTTGGCATGTTTCGCGCCAACCGTGATTTTGGCGCACTGGTTTTGCTGGCCTTTGCCTTTTAGGCCCCTGTAATTGCGCACCGCCGCATTTTCCATGCTGTATTGACACCCCCACCC
>JBGTNC010000085.1:0-18281 GCA_041743265.1 Alphaproteobacteria bacterium
CCCATGGCGGATCCCATATAATTTCCACCAGTACATCCCCCGCCTCTTCCAGCGTTTTGATCGAGGCTTCGACCATGCCCGGCATTTCTCCAGCCACAGGGCAAGCTGGCGATGTCAGAGACATTTCGACGAAGATGTTATTTGTCTCCGGCTGTATATCGACTTTGTAAATCAAACCCAGTTCGTAAATATTGACCGGAATTTCAGGGTCATATACTTCACGTAGTGCGGCTTGCACTTTAGGCCATAGCGGATGATCTTTTGATGCTTCCAATTCTGGCGGCATCATCATTTGCTCGGTTTCGTCATCACCGAGTGCATTGCGGATCATTTCTTCATCTGCGACATGCTGCATCATTGGAACAGCCTCTTCACTTTCAAAATACCTTCGGCCAAACGGTCTACATCATCCATGGTGTTATAAACCGCAAAGGACGCACGTACCGTTGCCGGTACCCCCAAAACTTTCATCAAAGGCTGCGCGCAATGGTGGCCAGCACGCACACAAAGCCCAAGTTGATCAAAAATCGTGGCAACATCGTGCGGATGCACCTGATCGATGTTAAAAGATAAAATACTGGCACGATCTGAAGCGTTAGAAAAAACCTTCACGCCACCCAGGCTTGCCAGTTTTTCTTCGGCAGCTTGCAGCAGTTTTGCTTCATGCGCCAGAATTTCAGCTTTATCCGTATTTGCCATCCAATCGATCGCAACACCCAGACCAATCGCTTCGACAATCGCTGGCGTGCCGGCCTCAAAACGATAGGGCGGCTCTTTAAACGTCACTTGTTCAAACGTCACTTGCTCAATCATCTCGCCGCCGCCCTGATAGGGGGGCATATCCGCCAATACCGCTGCCTTGCCATACAAGACGCCAATACCGGACGGGCCATAGAGCTTGTGTCCTGTAAAGACGTAAAAATCCGCACCCAGTGCCTGTACATCTACATTCAGATGCACAACGGCCTGACTGCCATCCACCAATGTTTTAGCGCCTACGGCTTGTGCTTTTGCAATCATCTCGGCCACAGGTACGACCGTGCCCAAAGCATTCGACATATGTGTGATCGCAAGCAGTTTAGTTTTGGGCGATAACAGGGCATCGAATGCCTGCATATCAAGGCTGCCATCTGGCAAAACGGGGATCACCTTCAATACAACGCCGCTATCTTTTTGCAAAAAGGACCACGGCACAATATTAGCGTGATGTTCCAGCTCGGACACAATCACTTCATCGCCCGCTTTTAAAAACTGGCGGCCCCACGTGGCGGCAACTAGATTAATGGCTTCTGTTGCATTGCGCGTGAAAACAATCTCGTTCTCGCTTGCGGCGTTCAAAAACTTGGCGACCTTTAGCCGTGCAGCTTCAAACGCCGCACTGGTTTTCGCACCAAAGCTGTAAACACCGCGATGCACGTTGGAATAATGGTCTGTCATGACGCGTGTCATCGCATCTATCACGGCCTGCGGTTTTTGTGCGCTGGCGGCGCTATCCAAATAGGCCACAGGATAACCATTCACCTTTTGGGCGAGCGCCGGAAAATCACCTTTCAACGCGCCCACAGGGCGGGGCGTCGGTTTGAGCAGGTTGATATTTTCAGCAGCTGAGTTCATTTACGCCCCCTGCAAAGCATCAAGCCAAGAAGTGACGCGCGCACGATACAATTCGCGCACAGGTTCATCTGATACACGTTCAAGCGTTTGGGAGAGAAAAGATAAAATCAGCAGGGCGCGGGCCTGTTTTTCAGGAATGCCGCGGCTTTGCATGTAAAAGAGCGCAGACGTATCCAGCATCCCGGCGGTTGCGCCGTGGCTGCATTTCACGTCATCGGCGTAAATTTCTAGTTCTGGTTTTGCGCAAGCTTCTGCTTTGTCGGATAGCAGTAGCGCATGATGAGACTGGTAGCCATCTGTTTTTTGTGCAGGACGATGTACGTGTATCTTCCCTTGGAATATTGCACGAGCTTGGTCATCTATAACTCCTTTAAAATGCTGTTCGGACATTCCGTCCGGTTCAAAATGATCTGCAAGTATTGAAAAATCGTGGCTCTGCTGACCGTTGAGCATATATATGCCGCTGATACTACTCGAAATGCCTGCATCCAGCAATTGCAATCGCACATCCTGCCTGCCGGTACGCAAGGTAGATACACCGCTAAACCCTTCAAATACAGAGGATTTCTGACTTCTAACCATCGTATGGCTGAAGTGGCACGCATCAGCCGTTTCATCGATAAAACGATAAAAACGCAAGCGTGCTGCAGGTTCTAAGACGATTCCCTCATACATATTGGTGAAGGCAGCGCCCTGCCCTATATGCCGTTCCAGCACTGTGAGGCCACTGTTTTCAGCCACGCGGATCAAGCAGCGCGGATAGATTGCAGGGGCATCACCCGCTGCTGTCGGCTGGTGCCAGTAAAGAATTTCAATTGGTTTATCGATATCTTTGCCACGCGCGACATCCAGCACAAAACCATCGCGCATATAGGCGGTGTTCAATGCCACCAAAGGTGTCGCCGCCAAATCACCCACCGTTGCCAGCTCTTCTTCAGCGCCCTGTGCATCCATGAGCGGCGTTAACGTCACGCCCGCTGGTAATTGGCTCAAACCTGTTTGCAGCTGACCATTCACCAGCACAATGCGGTAGCTATCTGCCAGCAAGGGGGCCGGAAGATTTGCAGGCACCGTCGCGGTATCTGCTGAATAATGAAACGTACCATCCGTCAACGGGCGCAGATTTGTATATTGCCAGCCTTCCCATGCGGGTGTTGGCAGACCTGTTGCAGCAAAACTCTCCGCGCCTGTTTCGCGCAACGCTTTGATCCATGCGGGTGCTTTGTCTTGCGCAAGACTTGCCATTGCCGACAGCCAAGGCAATGCTTCGGCCATGACCGTATTTGCAGGTTTAAAGTTTTTTGCCACAGCCGTGTTCATTTACGCAGCCTCATCGATGAAATCGGCATAGCCTTTTTCTTCTAGCTCTAACGCCAATTCCGGCCCGCCGGTACGCTGGATTTTACCCTTGGCCAATACATGCACAACATCAGGCTTGATGTAGTTCAGTAAACGCTGGTAGTGCGTAATGATCAGGAAAGAACGATCAGCCGCGCGCAATGTATTCACGCCATCAGAAACGACTTTCAACGCATCAATATCAAGACCGCTGTCGGTTTCATCCAAAATGGCCAGCTTGGGCTGCAACATTGACAGTTGCAAAACTTCGTTGCGCTTTTTCTCGCCGCCGGAAAAACCGACATTCACGCCGCGCTTGAGCATCTCGGCATCCATGCCCAGTTCTGTGATTTTCTTTTTTTGCATTTTCAGGAAATCGGCAGGACCCATTTCGCTTTCGCCACGTGCCTTACGCACCGCGTTCACAGCCGTTCTCAAAAATGTGGTTGTGGTGACACCGGGAATTTCTACCGGATACTGGAATGCCAGAAACAGGCCCAATGCGGCACGTTCTTCCGGTACCATCTCGGTAATATCTTGGCCCATGAATGTGATGGTGCCCGCTGTAATTTCATAACCTGCGCGACCCGCCAGAACATAAGACAGCGTAGATTTACCAGAGCCGTTCGGCCCCATAATGGCATGCACCTCGCCCGCTTTCATTTCAAGCGTGAGGCCTTTTAATACTTCGCGGCCATCAATCGTGGCATGGAGATTTTCAATCTTTAACATCTTATCCAACACTTCCTTCTAAACTAATCGCCACCAGTTTTTGCGCTTCAACCGCAAACTCCATGGGCAGGTGCTGCAATACCTCGCGGCAGAAACCGTTGACGATCAGCGTGAGCGCTTCTTCATCAGGAATCCCGCGGGAGCGGCAGTAAAACAATTGGTCATCACTGACCTTTGATGTAGTCGCTTCATGCTCCAGCGTGGCCGAGGGGCTACGGTTTTCAATATAGGGCACCGTATGTGCGCCACAGGACTGGCCAATCAGCAGGCTATCGCATTGCGTGTAATTACGTGCATTTTCAGCCTTGGCGGCAATACGCACCAAACCGCGATACGTATTATCCGACTTACCCGCAGAGATACCCTTGGACACAATGCGCGAGCGTGTGTTCTTGCCGATATGGATCATCTTCGTGCCCGTATCTGCTTGCTGGTAGTTATTGGTGATAGCGACCGAGTAAAACTCGCCCACGCTGTCATCGCCCAGCAAAATACAGGATGGGTATTTCCACGTAATGGCAGAGCCTGTCTCAACCTGCGTCCATGAAATCTTGGAACGTTTGCCTTTGCAAATACCGCGCTTGGTCACAAAGTTATAAATACCGCCCTTGCCGTTTTCATCGCCGGGGTACCAGTTTTGCACGGTCGAGTACTTAATCTCCGCATCATCCATCGTGATCAATTCAACCACCGCCGCATGCATCTGGTTTTCGTCGCGCATGGGCGCGGTGCAGCCTTCCAGATAGGATACATAAGAGCCTTTTTCGGCAATAATCAATGTGCGTTCAAACTGGCCGGTTTTGGCTTCGTTGATACGGAAGTACGTGGACAGCTCCATCGGGCAGCGCACGCCTTCAGGGATATAAACAAACGTACCATCCGTAAACACAGCCGCATTCAAACAAGCATGTTTGTTATCGGTATAAGGCACAACGCTGCCCATGTATTTTTTAATCAGATCCGGATAGTCCTTCACCGCTTCGGAGATGGAACAGAAAATAACGCCAGCCTTTAGAAGTTTTTCGCGGAAGGTTGTAACAACGGACACGCTATCAAAAACCACATCCACGGCAACGCCTGCCAACATTTCTTGCTCACGCAGAGGAATGCCCAGTTTTTTATAGGTTTCCAACAGCTTCGGATCTACGTCCGCCAAACTCTTGGGGCGATCTGCGTTTTTAGGCGCTGCGTAGTAATAAGCATCTTGATAATCAATCGGCGGAAATTTCACCTTCGCCCACGAAGGCTCCGGCATCGTCAGCCAATGTTGATAGGCTTTCAGGCGTGCTTCCAGCATCCATTCTGGCTCGCCTTTTTTCGCAGAAATCAGGCGAATAATATCTTCGTTCAAGCCTTTGGGCGCGAGATCGGATTCGATATCGGTAACAAAGCCGGCTTCGTATTTACGGTCCAGCTGTTCAACGGTCTGGCGTGTTTCATTTGTGGCCGACATGATCCAAACCTTCCGTAATTTTTATCAATGACGGATGCGCACTACCGCAGGAAGATTGTGCACCTTCGGCACGCGCCATATCGGCAAGACTCACGGCCTGCAAAGCGGCACGCACAGCTTGATTAACCGGGCCCCACTTACCCTTGGCTGGGCATTTTGGTTCAGCACGGCATGTCTCCGCTCCGCCACTGGCGCAGGAGACGATGGAGATCGGGCCATCGAGTGCTTCAATCACATCGCAAACGGAAAGTTTATCCGGCGCATGGCGCAAACGATAACCGCCCGCCGCCCCGCGTACAGATTCCACCAACCCTTGGCGGGAGAGTTTTTTGAGAACTTTGGCAACCGTCGGCTCCGGAATCGCGGTCCGGTCTGCCAATTGATGTGCGCTACGCGCGACGTCAACGCCATCGCGGCCCAGCTGCACCATCACGGCGACGGCGTAATCTGTTAATTTGCCAAGTTTGATCATATTTCTTACTGGTCCTTCCAGTTATCCCAAAGGAGACCTTTTAAGTCCTGATTAATATGGGAGTTAGGTACAGCTTTTCAAGCAAAATCTTGCCCGAAACATAACTGATTTCAGATATTTAGACAAAAAGATTCTGCAAACTATCAGGTACTTAAGCACCGCAAACACATTGCACGTAAGAAAGTAACCCAAATTATGCATTTTTTAACTTTTTAAAAGCATAATAAAACCATAACAATCTTATAGAAAACAAGGAACGCGCCCGTTTTGACAACGCCACCCAACGTGACCGCCGCCGCAACAGAAGCAAGCGACGCCCAGGCCCGCCCGATGGCGCTGTCTGCGATTCTGGGAACATGGGGCACGGAGAATGCAGATTTCCTGTCAGCGCTCGAACATAAAATGGGCCAGACAAAAAAAACCATCACCGAAGCCGCCCTGTGGGACATGATCGCCGATACATGGTCTGCCGACTGGGGCAAGGCACGCGGGCATCTGGGTGAAGCCGCGAATGATCTATTTGAACGCCAGAAGCCCGAGAATGTACCACTGGGCTCTATCGGTATGGCACTGGATGCGGGCGAGTTGGGAAAATCCGAAAAACGCTACCGCGAGGCACTGGCCGTTTTTACCGTCATCAACGAAGAACTGCGTCAGGATGAAAACTTGTCCCGCCTGATGGCCGCTATCTGCGACGTACAAAACGCCGTTGATGAATCTTTGGCGATTAGCAAACAAACACAAAAACTGAACAACAGCTTCAAAGTTGCTGACAAAAAGAAAACAAGGGCCAAGGTCGAGAAAAAAGGCCTGCGCGCCTATGTCGATATTATTTTTGGTCGCAGACCAGCGGCTGTGCAAGAAATCAATGTGGCCGTTGCGGTAACAGCAGAACCTGCCGTTGCAAAATCAAACGCAAGCCCCGCCATCAAGGCCTGACGTTATTAGCTGACAATTTGCTCTTTGGTAGACAGAAACTTGATGTCTGGCCAATTTTCATTGGCTGTATCAAGGTGCCATGCATTACGTGCCAGAAAAACGGGCTGGCCATCATGGTCTTCCGCAATATTGGGCAGGAAATGATCGATAAACTGTTCCAGTTTATCCGCATTCTCGCTCTCCAACCAACGCGCCGTATGTAGGGCCGCCTGTTCAAAACGTACGGGCAAGTTATATTCCGTACGAATACGGTCTGCCAGAACATCAAACTGCAAAGGACCCAACACACCCACGACCCAGCTTGAATCCATCCGGGGTTTAAATACACGCGCAGCACCTTCTTCAGCCAGCTGCAATAATGCTTCGCCCAGATGTTTTGCTTTTAACGGATCATCCAGTCGCACGCGCTGCAAATATTCCGGCGCAAAACTCGGGATACCTGTGGCATGCAAAATTTCACCTTCGGTCAAGGTATCACCAATGCGCAAATTCCCGTGATTGGGGATACCAATGATATCGCCCGCAAAAGCATCTTCCGCAACGTTGCGATCCTGCGCGAAAAAGATTAGTGGATTGTGTACGGTAATTGATTTGCTGGAGCGTACATGCTGCAGTTTCATGCCACGCTTGAAATGGCCAGAGCATAAACGAGTAAAGGCAATGCGGTCACGGTGTTTCGGATCCATATTCGCCTGAATTTTGAAAACAAAACCTGTGACTTTCGTTTCGTCAGGATCAATCAAACGCTCGGCTGTTGGCTGCGGGCGTGGATGCGGCGCCAAAGTCTTTAACCCGCTCAACATTTCACGGACACCGAAGTTATTCACAGCAGAGCCGAAGAATACGGGCGTCATATGCCCTTCCAGATACGCCTTGCGATCAATCGGCTTGCACAGGCCGCGGATCATATCGATATCTTCACGCAATTTTTTAACAGCATAATCAGGCAGCAATTTATCCAACTTCGGATCATCAACACCCTTGCATTGTTCGCCCTCAGCCGGGCGTTCGCCTTTGCTACGCGCCATCAAAATAAGCTGATCCTTGATCAGGTCATAGCACCCCAGAAAATCACGGCCCATACCAATCGGCCAACTGGCAGGCGATACATCAAGTGCCAGCGTTTGTTCAATTTCATCCAGCAACGTGAAAGGATCTTGCCCTTCACGGTCAAGCTTGTTGATGAAGGTGATAATCGGCATATCGCGCAGGCGGCAGACTTCAAACAGTTTACGCGTCTGTGTCTCGATACCCTTGGCGGCATCGGTGACCATGATCGCGGAATCCACGGCGGTCAGTGTGCGATAAGTATCCTCAGAAAAGTCTTCGTGACCCGGGGTATCGAGCAAGTTGAATTTAACGCCTTCGTATTCAAACGTCATGACGGAAGACACAACGGAAATACCGCGCTCCTGCTCTACCTTCATCCAGTCTGATCTGGCGTGACGGCTTTCCTTGCGGGCTTTAACAGCACCCGCCATCTGGATCGCGCCCCCGAACAGCAACAGCTTTTCCGTCAATGTCGTTTTACCGGCATCCGGGTGGGCGATGATGGCGAAAGTCCGCCGTCTTTCAATTTCGTCTACGATATTCACTTTTATCTCAATTCTTCATCTTATTTATACAGCGCGCTGGTTTTGCCGCAGCAATATCAGTGCTGGCCATGCCAATAACCCGTAACAAACCGCACCTGCCAAAATCGTCATTGGCAATCCGGCACCGATACTGATCACCATCGCCAAGGCCGAGGCCACAACGCCCAATGCCCCGTTAATACCCCAAAACCATGGGGTCAGGCTATCGGAAACTTGCTCGGTCAGACGCATCCCCGTTGGGAAAGCAAAGCCCATCATGAAGCCCGCCGGGAAAATCATCAGCAAACAAAAGCTTAAGCGCCAGATAAAATCCGTCTCCATAAAGACGCGCATGAGCGGCATCACGGCAACAGCCATCAGCGCCAGATACCCTGCCAGCATCAAAGACCAGCTGATCAAGCGTTTGCGGTTGTTCAACAATAAACCTTCGGATGCGAAGCTGCCCACGCCTGTCGAGAGGATCATACTGAACAGCACGACCCCAAGACCATAAACCGGATGCCCCAGAAACATGCTCATCATTTGCATCAAGGTAATTTCAATAAACATAAAGCCAAGGCCAATCAAGGCAAAATAGGCCGTACCCGCGCGAATAAAAGATCTCGGCGCACTGGCAAGTGCCTTTCTAAAGGGCAATACCAGCACCAGCACAGATGCCACGATGGAGAACAGCAAAATAATATACAGGTTCACAGTCGCCACCGCGTGGCCTTGTAAATTCTGATAGATCATGTTGCCAGATGTCGCCTGACGGATCACATCCCAAGGCCGCCAGATACGTGCCTGATTGAAAAAGAACGGTTTAGCATCCGTACTGGCTGACACATCGAACGGCAGGCCTTTGATCGCTGCCGCAATGTCTGCTTTGCTACTCGCGTGCAAAATATTATTGAGCGTTTCGTATTGAGATGCATGGCGCGGAGAGGCGACGAGTGTATATTGCAAACGCTCTGTCTGCGTGTGCAGTGCATCCAGCTGCGCCTCGGTCAGCGGGTCCTTACCTACAATCAGTGTCAGAATATTACTGACATGCGCGATAAAAACATGCTTCCAAGGTTCTGTCTGCCCACGGTCGAGCAAAGCTGTCGCCGTGATCGTGGCCAGTCTGCACAAGTCATTGCACGACGCACCAGGATCATGAAAACGATTGACGGTAAAAATACCGCCATCATTCACACGGCTCAGAAAGGTTTCCCATGCCTCTACCGTATAAAGGCTGTTTTCAGTGAGCGAGAACGCGCCCGCCGCTGCTGATACCCATGTATCGATCAAGGACATCTGTAAAAGATCATACGTCTCTGTATTCTGTGTAAACCAACTGCGCGCTTCGCTGTTGACGATACGCACACCCGGTTGATCGGAAAGATTGGTGTAATTTTTATATTCGGGGACTTGTGTCAGAAGTTTGATCTGAACGTTATTCACATCCACAGCCAGCACACGTTTGGCGCCAAAATAAAGTGCAGCCAGCAAATCACGCCCGCCGCCAACGCCCACAATCCCCACGCTTTCCAAGCCTGGAATAAAATGCACCAGATTGGTCAGGTCGTATTCGATAAAATCGACATCTTTCCACGTTTTGCCATCAAACTTGATAATCGCCGTATGTGCAGCGCCATCTACACGTAAAAACTGATAATCCGCTTTTCTGCCTTCGGGCAATAACGGACTGCGGCCGGCTACATATACCGGATAATCCTCCAGTGCGGGCGATACGGTAATGCGTGATATCGCATTCCATTCTTCGTAGTTAATGAGGTCGCGATCCAGCTTCATTGTTTTGGTCCAGCGCGGATATATCGGACGATCCGGCATGGCCGCATTGCCAAGTCCTGCTGCTATGACCAAGACCGCCAGCACCGCCGTTTTTTTCTGCCAGCCCACTGTCGCATCGCGATGAAAAAGCAATGCGTTGATGATGACCAGCCCCGCCACCACCAATACGGCCGAGGGGGCATCTATCGTTTGCATCAACGCCAAAGCAAAAAGACAGCCCAAAGCTGCCCCAATCATATCAGCCCCATAAACGCGGCCCACAGGAAAGCCTGAGCGTGTCAAACAAAGGGAGACAATTTTACCAGCTTGGTAATAAGCAGAAGCCGCAACCCCTGCGACCAACGGTAGTGTAAAAATAATAGATTTGAAGCTGCTATCCACAATCGGCACATACATCTGCACGAATAGCGTCAGTATAGAAAGACCGCCGAACCAGAGCGATGCCTGCGCCAGCAAACGGCCCAGATTTTTCGTTTGGGCTTCTTTATTGCCGCGATAGACTTCCAACGCCCCCAAGGTCAAGCCAAACATGGCAATACTGATGGTCAGAAAAGACAGGTGATACCATGTCACCACCGAAAAAATCCGCGATTGCAGAATTTGCAACGCCATCACCGCCCCACACACCACGCCAACGGCCAGATAGAACAAAGCCTGCGGCTTGCGCTGCGCCGTCTTTTGCTGGACAGTCATACAAGGGCACTCCTTAAAAAATTAACGACGCGACTGTGCCTCAAGGCTCAGGGCCGGGAATACCAAAGCGCCATAGCACAGCGCGCCCGCCAGAATGGTAAAGGGCAGGCCAAGGCTGATACTGATAAACAACGCCATCACCGACGCTACAACGCCCAGCGCACCGTTAATGCCCCAGAACCAAGGAGTCAGCGCATCTGATACTTTTTCCGTCAGACGCATACCTGTCGGGAAAGCAAAGCCCATCAGCATACCTGCCGGGAAGATCATGCCGATACAAAGGGCCACACGTGTTTCAAACGATGTTTCAATCAAGGCTTCCATCAATGTGCCGATAGATATCGCCATCAAGCCGACATAGACCATCAAAATCATAGACCATGCCACAAGCCGGGCACGGCTGTTCAACGGTGCTATTTCTGACAGGTAGCTGCCAATACCGCTCGACAAAATCATACTGAACAGCACAACACCCAAACCATAGACCGGATGCCCCAGAAACATACTCATCATCTGCATCAAGGTGATTTCAACAAACATGAAGCCAAGACCGATCAAACCGAAGTACAGCGTACCGGCGCGAATAAAGGCTTTGGGTGCAAAAGCCACCGCCTTGCGAAACGGCAGCACAAGCACCAACACAGATGCCAGCACGGAGAACACGAAGATGACGTACAAGTTCACCGTCGCAATGGCATGACCGCGCATATTCTGCACATACATATTGCCTTCGCTGGCTTGCTTGATCACTTCCCAAGGCTTCCAGATACGGGCCTGATTAAAAAAGAACGGACGGTTATCTGTACTGGCTGAAACATCAAAGGGCAAATCAGCAACGGTTTTATCTACCTCTGCCAATGTTTTTGCCTTCAGGATTTTATCCAGATATTCATTTTCCGCTGGCATGCGCGGTGATGTCATGACGTGATAGCCAAATTTATCTGCGGCGGCATGCAAGGAATCAACCTGCGCCTCTGTCAACGGATCACGCCCGACGATAAAGGTCACAATCCCCTGCCCTGTCTGGCGCAGCGTTTCAGGATCACCTTGCCCGACATAGGCGATAAAGACGTGCTTATGCGGGTCTGTCTTGCCCATCTGCATCAAAGCCGTGGACGTAATTGTGGCAAGTCTGCACAGGTCATTACAACCAGCGCCTTCTGCATGCCAACGGCTGACGGTAAAGACACCGTTGTCGTTCAGGCGGCTCAGGAATACCTTCCATGCTTCAACCGTATAAAGGCTGTTTTCTGTCAGCGCGAAAGCACCCGCCGCCGAAGATACCCATGTATCAATCATAGACATCTGAATAGCATCGAATTTTTCTTTGCTATGCGTAAACCAGCTGCGCGCTTCGCTATTCACGATATCAACGCCCGGCTGCGACCACAGATTGCTATAAGATCTGTATTCAGGAATTTCT
Source organism: Alphaproteobacteria bacterium (assembly GCA_041743265.1). Lineage (GTDB taxonomy): Bacteria > Pseudomonadota > Alphaproteobacteria > Micavibrionales > UBA2020 > UBA2020. The sequence goes on from JBGTNC010000085.1 coordinate 12,036, forward strand.
TTTAAAAGTTTGACCTGAATATTATTGATATCTAGCGCCACCACGCGCTTGGCCTTGAAATACAAAGCCGACAGCAGGTCACGCCCGCCGCCCACGCCCACTATGGCAAAAGATTCAATTTTGGGAATAAAATGCACCAGATTGGTGAGATCGTATTCCAAATAGCTCATGGCATCCCAGTTCTCGCCATCAAATTTCATGATGGGCGTACCCGCTGCGCCATCTACGCGCAGGTACTGGTAATCTGTCTCTACCCCTTCAGGTAGGTTGGGGCTCGCTCCCCACAAATAGGTTTTAATGCTGCCCAGATTAGGGGATACGGTGATGCGCGAAATCGCGTTCCATTCCTCAAAGCTGATTTTATCGCGTGTTAAATTTGTGGTCTTTGTCCAGCGCGGATAGATGAGACGCTCTTTCATACTGGCATTGGCAATCCCGCCTGCCACCAGCACCACCGACAAAGCAACCATGACCGCGCGGTTTTTAATTGTACCAGGTGTACTGCCAAACATAAAACCATTGGCAATAATGGCGCCCGCTGTCAGCAGAACCGCCGACGGTGCGTCCATCGTTTGCATCAACCAGATCGCCACCAGACAACCCAGCGATGCGCCAATCATATCGGCTGCATATACCTTGCCCACAGGCAAGCCAGAGCGCGTCAGACAAAGAGAGACAATTTTACCTGCCTGATAATACGTGGCAGCAGAAAAGCCCGCCACCAAAGGCAGTGTAAAGAAAATAGACTGAAAACTTTGGTCGACAATGGGCACATGCATTTGCACAAACAATGTGACCACAGACAAAAGACCAAATTTCAAAGAGGACTCACCCAGCATCGTCCCCAAACGCAGCCGTTGGTCTTCGCGGTTGCCGCGATATACATCCAGCGCACCCAGCGTTAAACCAAACATGGCGATACTGATGGTCAGAAAAGACAAGTGGTACCATGTCACCACCGAAAAAATCCGGGACTGCAATATCTGCAATGCCATCACCGCCGCGCAAACAATGCCGACAGCAAGATAGAAACAAAGGTTGGATTTTTGTGTGACGTTTGCCTGCGCCTGCGCGGTCATGTCATTTTCCTTAAATAAAATGGGCGATCGCGACCTAGGCCACGTAAATATCGGGAAATTCTAGAGTTTAGTGACGCTATGCGCAACAAAGACATGCGCAGCGGCTTAAAATATCTTGCCTTCAAAGGGGTTTTTGCCCGAAGCATCTTCCACTTCTATCACCCATACATCTGGGTCACGCTCGATACTACGGCGGATATAGGCATCTGCGCGGGGCTCATCGACAGGTGCATCATCAAAAACCTGCATCCAGCCCAGTTGCCCGTCTATATCACGACCTTGATTATAGAGATGGCAGCCCTGCCCGCGCATGACGATTTTAACCATGACCGTGCCCGAAGCATGGGCGCCCCTATGGATTACATATACGGGAATAGCCTGCGTCATGCACTTGCGCATATGGGCATCTACCCACAGCGCGGTTGGCAATCTTGCATCATCATCCATGATTATTTTTTGATTTTTCGGCCAAAAAGCTCGAACGTATGATCCACCATCTCATACCCCAGATCAGCACAAATTTTATGCATCAGGGTTTCCAGCGCATCGTTTTCAAATTCGACCACTTCGCCGCTTTCCGTATCGACCAGATGATGGTGATGACCATGATCCACCTCGAAACGGGCAGAGGTATCCTTGAAGTCATGCTTCAAAACCAGCCCCAGCTCGGACAATAAACCGAGCGTGCGGTAAACCGTTGCAATACTGATGGATGCATCCGCCTGACGCGCGCGTTCGCACAGCGTTTCAACGGAAGGATGATCTTCGGATTCTTCTAGCACCTTGAGGATCGCTTTACGCTGATCCGTCATTTTAAGGCCTGCCTCGGTGCATTTTTCTATCAGCTTCGACATAGCTATTTTATACCCGATCCACGGATTGAAGGCCATACCCCTTTTTACGGGGGCCGGTACCGCATTCTCTTATCTGGGAATTAAAACCCGTGATGGCGGAAAGGCCAGCGAGACGGTTGTACCCTGTCCTTCATGGCTATCCAGTATCAAACGCCCGTCATGCAGCTCGATCATGGCCTTGGCGAGTGGCAAGCCCAGCCCCGTGCCCTGCCCTTTGAAGCTGCGCGGGTCATTGACCTGCCCGAAAGGCTCCATCACATAACGCAGCTTGTCTTCAGGGATACCGCAGCCTGCATCGGAAACATCAATCACAAGGCCTTTGCTACCCTGCAAACGCGCGTGAATATCAACCTTCTGGCCGGGTGGTGAAAACTTCACAGCATTGGCGATCAGATTAATCATGATCTGACGCAGCAAGCGCTGATCGGCCATGATATGCGGCAGGTTCTCATCCATCTGCACATTCAGTGTCACATTGGCAGCCTCTGCGCGATCCCCCATGATCCGTGTAACGGATTGCAGAACCTCTGTCAGGTTCACTTCGCTTTCCATCAGGTTTACTTTACCCGCTTCAATTTTTGACATATCAAGTACATCGTTAATGATGTCTAGCAAATGCCGCGCACTGAAATGGATATCGCCCATATATTCTTCGTACTTCGGATTGTTCACCGGGCCAAACGTCTGGTTCTTGATCATCTCGGAAAAACCGATGATGGCGTTCAGCGGTGTGCGCAGCTCATGGCTCATATTCGCCAAGAAAGATGATTTCGCGCGGTTGGCAACATCTGCTTCTTCTTTGGCGCGCTGCAATTTGCGCATCATGTTCTTGCGCTCGGTCACATCACGAATGGTGGAGACCATGAAACGGCGCTTTTGTGTCAGCTCCATAAGTGCCGTGGTAATAACGATATCGGCGACGCTGCCGTCTTTTCTCAGGATTTTCAGCTCACGCGTGCCGTGACGGCCCCGCTCCATGAAAGCAGCATAGAGCTTGCGTGAAATAGATTGGTCTTGCACCGGAATAATGGTTGTAAATTCCTCGCCCAGCAAATCTTCACGCGACCATGCGTAATCCGACAAGAAGGTATCGTTCACGCGCACAATGCGCCCATGATGGTCTGTAACCAAAATACCCAGACCGCTGGCATCAAACAGCGATGTCAGCAGCATGATCGCATCATCACGCTCGCGCTGTAACTGCGCACTGTCCACCATATCGGGCCGCGCCATAATATCGATGTAGCGTACGTGCCCTTCTTTATCCAACACAGGGTTCAGAATGAAGGCTTGCATCTTCAGCCCGCCTTGCATACGCGGCATGGCATTGAACGTGACGGCACGGCGCACCTTCAGGCAGGACAGAAAAGATTGTTCCAACTGGTCTGCCACTGTATTGCAGAAAAGCTCGCGCGGGGTGTGGCCAATCATATCTTCGCGCTTCAGCTCAAAATACTGCGCAGCACCGGCATTCACTTCGGCATAGACAAAGCGACCGTCTGCCTCCACGGAAACAATCATCCGTGCGACGGGCGACAGTAAAAAGAACTGACGGAAGTCGGTATCCGGAACGAATCCGGTAACGACGTTATTTTGCTCAGAAATGGCCATTAATCGCCTGGCTGCCGTGGAATACATGCGTACCTTCCTTGTTGGTAGCATGTAAATAACCAAAAACTGGTTAACAAAACCTTTCGATCCGTTATTTACGCCCAGATTTTTTCTTTTATTTGCAAATAGATAGACGAACGTTAAAGAAAACATGAAAAAAAACATGAAATAATTGACATAATCCATTTGACTGAGGTACATTAGTACCATATAAAGGCTTTGCGAATGGTTCGCAAACTCAACTAAGGAGAAACAGATGAACAACAATGATCGTCGCCTTCAACGCAACTTCGAAATGATTTTCAAAAAGGCAGAGATTGACCAGCGCCTTGAAGCCGAGCGTAAACGCGAAGCCGAAAAGAAGTGCCAGAACGATAACGGCACACCGACAAACAAAAAGCCCGGCACCAAACCGCCTGGCCTTGGCTAAGACGAGACTTACACATGGATGGCAGGATGGCCTGATGCGTCCCCCGCTATAGTGACGCACAGGCCGATGACCGGCCCCCAAAAAACAATATAACCAAACGCTTGACCGCCCACGGCTTTAAATCGGGGCGGTTTTTGTTTGTCTTATGATGATGGATAAGGAGGTCAGCTGTTTTCTTTGCTCATATCACGCGCATATTGCTCCAGCGCGGATAGCTCTTTGTGTTCCGAGATACGGTTACCGCCAGCGCGCTGTGATTCTTCCAGAGCACCTTTGGCATAGCCGATACATACTTCGGGTTTTTCACGCTGGATCGCTTCGGCAATACCGAAAGAGGCCGTGATTTTCAGCTTTTCGCCCGTCTGCATAAAAACAGGGCTGGCTTCAATTTCCGCACGCAGGCGATCCATCACCGAACAAGCGTCCATAAACTCAACGTGTTTCAGCACCAGAATATATTCGCCCTTGCCCATGTAATAGGCATCATCAAAAGAGCGCACAGTACGTGCCACAACTTGTGCCACAGAAGCATAAATCAAGTCCATGCCACGGCGGTCGAATTTCTTTTGTAATTCGTCCAGTTTATCAATCTCGATATTCGCGATACTGAAAGATGTGCCTTTACGATCAAAGCGGTCTTGCTCGCGCTTGATGTCATTGCGCATACCGGAGACTGTACGTAACCCTGTCACAGGATCTACAGCCGTCGATGAATCAGCCAGATCTTGCTGCAAACGACGAATATGGTTGATAAAGGCATCGCACTGGTTGTGGAAATCATCATAAAGTTCAGGCGTCAGCGGTTTGCCTGCTGTGCTGTTATCCAACAGCTTCTTGCCAATCTTGCACATATCATCATGCACTTGCGCCAAACGCTCGACTACAGTGCGGTCAATCGTGTTGCGCTCTGCTTCACGCTTGCACCAGACAAGCAATGCCGTTGGCGCTTGTGCATCCGGCGCACGCGTCACCGCGCCTGGAAAAACACAGGCACGCAAAATCTCGCCCTGCCAATCCAGCAGAACTTCAATTTCCGACACAATCATGTCTGTCGACAGAACCTGTGCATATGAAACGGCCACGGTATAACCCCGAGTTAAGACGCAATATTATTATAAATAATAGACCTAGCTTCTTAAAATATCGTAACCATTTTACTCAAACAATCCATTCTTTTTGCATTTGGTCCAACGTATCGGTGCCAATTGCCTTGCGCACATCGCGCATAAGACGGTTCATTGTTGCCACATTATGGATTGAGAGTAGTTGCATGCCCAAGAATTCGCCGGCACGGAACAGGTGGTGGATATAGCCACGGCTGTGGTTTTGGCAGGTATAGCAGTCACAGCTGGCATCTACAGGGTCTTGGTCTTTCACATACTGTGCATTACGCAAATTCATACGCTCTTTCGGCGCGCCTTTGGCCAATGCCCAGCCGTGGCGGGCAATACGGGTTGGCGATACGCAGTCAAATGTATCCATGCCTGCGCGCACATTCGTGAAAACATCGATAAAACTACCAATCCCCAGCAAATGCACGGGACGCTCCGGATGGATATGCGGGCTGCACATGGCCACCACTTCATACATCTGCTCTTTGTGCGAGCCGAGGGAGCCGCCAATGGCCGTTGCAAAGAAATCGCGATCACGCGTCCATTCACAGGAAATTTTACGCAAGTCTTCATACACGCCGCCTTGCACAATACCGTACATGCGCTGGCGACCATCATCCTTGCGCTTCCATTCTGCAAGCGATCGATCACCCCAGCGCGTGCTCATCTCCATCGATTTGGCGGTGTATTCTTTATCGACATGAAACGGTGTGCATTCATCCAGCTGCACAATCAGGTCAGCCCCCAGCTTGCGCTGGATATCAATGGAGCCTTCGGGCGTTAAAAAGATTTTCTTGCCGTCCAGATAAGAGCGGAACGCAGCCCCCTCTTCCGAGATTTTCAAAAAAGTTTTGGTGCGATGGCGCTGCCCGCGACCTTTGATTTCATCTGCCACAGAACCATAGCCGAGGGAGAAAATCTGAAAGCCGCCGCTGTCCGTAAACATCGGGCCATCCCAGCCCATGAATTTATGCAGCCCGCCCATTTCCGCTACCAGATCAGCACCTGGCGATAACATCAGGTGATAGGTATTGGAGAGAATAATATCCGTACGTGCCTCGCGCATTTGCAGCGGTGACAGCCCTTTGACGGAGGCCTTCGTGCCACAGAAAATAAAATTCGGCGTATCGATCGTGCCGTGCGGTGTCGTCAGGCGACCG
>JBGTNC010000086.1:0-2455 GCA_041743265.1 Alphaproteobacteria bacterium
GCCAAAACGGCAGCAGACATGGCGCTCAAAATAGCAGCAAACAGCAAAAGAAGTACGTCGATCACATAGTCTGGGTCTGCCATGACAATCGAAAAATCAGGGCGCACACGCTGCAAGGCAAAGACGGCGCCCACGGTCAGCGTAAACCCGATGACCGATAGTACAGAAACGCGCTGCGCCAGCGAAGCAATCGGCTTCACCGGTTTCAGGTCGCGCGTCAGGTCGTTGATCAGGTCATCAGGTGTATCCATAGGCGATGAGCCACTCCTTCAATCTTTTGTACGCCCTGTGGGCGGTTACTTTGACAGCGGTTTCGGTCATGCCGAGTTTTGCGGCTGCCTCCGCCATCGAATAGCCTTCGATCTTGGTCAGGACCATCACGCGGCGCTGTTTATCGGGCAATTGCGTTAGCGCCTGATGGATATCCTTGTAAGACAGGGCTTCTTCAGGTGTATTCGCAGGGTCGGCCATAAAAGTTACAAGATCATCACCGGAAACTTCGCGCGCGTTCAAACGGCCTTGTTTTCTGAAATAATCAATCAACTTATGACGGGCAATACCAAACATCCAGTGCTGGAACGGTTGTTCAGGTCGATAGGTATGGCGGGCGGTGTGAATGGCCAGCAAAATTTCCTGCAACAAATCATCGAGCGCCGTATCCGAAAACAGGCGGCTGCGTAAAAATCGTTTAATAACAGGGCTAATTTCCCCCAATAGCTGGCGATAGGCCACGGCATCCCCGTTCTGCGCCGCTTGCATCAGCGCAGGCCATGCCTGTGCGATGTCTTGCGGGTTGGGCGGTGAGGTCTGCATGGCTTGTCGGTTTCCAGCTTATTCGGTGTGGCCTTCGGATGCGCCGGGTACTTCTTCCGCAGGGGCAGCATCGGAAGGGGTCTCAGGCGCCATTAGAGACGCGCCTACGAGCTTCTCGCACAATCCCTTGGGCATCATGACCCATTCAGCAGGATCGCTGTCAACGGTGCCGCTACCCGCGCAGCTATGGCCGGAGGCGTGGCAGTCATTTTGCCCTGCCTTGACGATGCCATAGCATTTTTCATTGGCGGCTTTGTCTTTGGCTTCGACGGCGCCGGCCATGCCAGCCAGCGTCAGGATACCGGCAAGGGCTGTGGCGGTCAGGATACGGGTTGGTGTCATGATGAAAATTCCTTGTGACGATGATCAAATATCGGTTCCGGCCCATTCTGGGCAGACCCTTGTGTAAAGGCAAGCAAAAGCACCTTATTTAAGCGCGTTATTTGCCGTAAGACGCCAGATTCTGTGTGGATTGGTGGGGAGGGCGCATGTATATTGGCGGCGTAGCCGCCTGTATGATCTGCCCATAAAATTCATACACCGATTATTTTGGTTTATTTTGACGAGGAGCCGTGCCCCATGCCCGCACAAGCCCATCCTGTTCAAGACGCAAATTCGTCGACCGCGCCCCTCAAATGGACGCCGTCCGCCACACAAATGGCCGCGACGTCGCTGGCCGCATTTATGGCCGATGTCGGTGTGAGCGGGGATTATAACGATATCTGGCGCTGGTCGGTGGAACACAAGGAAACATTCTGGTCCAAGGTCTGGGATTTCTGCGGCGTGATCGGCGATAAAGGCACGACGGTTTTTAAAGCGGGCAAGCGTTTTCAAGATGGCCGCTTTTTCCCCGATGCAAAACTGAACTTTGCCGAAAACCTGCTGCGCCGCCGTGATGACGGCATTGCCATGGTATTCAAGGGCGAAGACAAGGTAGAGCGTCAGGTCAGCTTCAAAGAGCTATACGATGGCGTCAGCCAGTTGCGTCAGGCCTTGGTGGCGGAAGGCGTGACCGTCGGTGATCGTGTTGCCGGATACCTGCCCAATATGCCCGAAACAATCATAGCCATGCTGGCCGTGACCAGCTTGGGCGCGATCTGGTCTTCCGCATCGCCCGATTTTGGCGTGCAGGGCGTGCTGGACCGTTTCGGCCAGACAGAGCCCAAGGTTTTGTTTGCCGTCGATGGATATTATTACAACGGCAAGCAAATTGATTGCCGCGACAAAATCCGCGATGTCACCGCGAAATTGCCAAGCCTGAAAAAAACCGTTGTGGTGCAGTACCTGAAATCTGATCTGGCGGGGCTGGATGTCGTGCCGCTGGATGGCTTTATGCAGGGTTTTGCCGCCACTGACATTGACTTCCCGCGGTTTGATTTCAATCATCCGCTGTATATCATGTTCTCTTCCGGTACGACCGGCGTGCCGAAATGCATTGTGCATGGCGCGGGCGGTACGTTGTTGCAGCATTTGAAAGAGCATCAGTTGCAGTCCGATGTCAAAGCGGGCGACAAGGTTTTCTATTTCACAACTTGCGGCTGGATGATGTGGAACTGGCTGGTGACAGCACTGGCATCTGAAGCCACGTTGCTGCTCTATGACGGCTCCCCGTTCTATCCCGATGGTTATACGTTGTTTGATT
>JBGTNC010000087.1:0-11364 GCA_041743265.1 Alphaproteobacteria bacterium
TATAAACCGGCGTTTTTTTATGGTCTGAAAAGCGCTGATTAGTTCAGGGTTTTCGGAATTTCTGCGATGGCTTCATCCACCAGCTTCGGGCCGCGTTTGGCCATAGCTTCTTCCAACAGGACTTCTGCGGCGCGGGTGGCAATGTCTGCCGCCTGATCACGCAGTTGCTGTATGGCGGCGGCTTCGGCGCGGGCGATACGTTCCAGCAGCTGTTCTTCGCGGCGCTTCAGGCTGTCTTCCAGTTTCATCTGGGAAGATTCTTCAAGACGCTTGGCGGTCTGCTGGGCGTTATCAATAATTTTTTGTGCGGTCTGGATCGCGTCGCGGTGTTTCTTTTGTGTTTCCGACAAAAGATCCTGTGCTTCAATGCGCAGGCGCTCTGCTTCATCCAGTTCTGTTTTAATACGGTTGGTGCGTGTATCCAGCATATCCAGCAAAGGCTTGCGGCCTTTTTTCCATGCCACTACCGCAAAGATAATGGTGGAGAGCAAAACCCAGGAGCCTGTATCGCTAAAGAAACCAGCGGAATGTTCTACAGCCATCTTATGCGGCCTCCTTCATAATATCAGCAATAACTTTTTTGGCTTCCGCTTTGGTCACCGGGGTCGCTGCGATTTTCTGGGTAATCTCGGCGGCAATTTCAGCAGAAATATCGGCCAGAGATTGCAGTGCTTCTTCTTTTGCCTTGGCAATGTTTTGCTCGGCCGATGCAATACGGTTGCGGGCGTGGTCAAGAAAACGGGCGTTTTCGGCTGCGTTTTTCTTGGCGCGCTGCTGTTCGTTTGCACTCAGTGTGTCCTGTGCTTCGGCTTGCGCTTTGGCCAGGGCGGCATCAACGGTTGCTTTGACTTTCTCGGCGTCATCTTGCAGCTGTTCGGCACGGTTCAAGTTGCCTTCGCGCTGTGTCTGGCGCAGTTCCAATACCTCGGTGATCCGGGGCAGGGCAATGCGGGACATCAGGCTGTAGAGCAGGATGAACGATATAAACAGCCAGAAAATCTGGCTGGCATATGTGCTTGTATCCAGCTGCGGGAAACCGCCTTTTTTCTCTTCATGTACTGCAGTGTCATGTCCGGCTGCGGCGTCAGCATGATCGCTGACAATCATGTCAGCGTCTGCATCGGCAACAGCTTCGGAAGCGTCGGCAGCGTCTTCGGCTGCCGGCGCATCTTCAGCGGACACGACGGAATCAACGACTTCCATACCAGCCATACGTGCGGAAGCGGATTGCGGTGCCGCCATCAGGAGCGAAGCTCCGAACAGCAGAACAGCAACCAGTTTCAAGATATATAGTTGGCGTATAGGCATATGCGTTAATTCCTGCCGTAAATTAGATAACAAAAAGCATCAGGAGGGCGACAACCAGCGCGAACAGGGCAATCGCCTCGATCAGCGCAAAGTAGAACAGGCCCGTACCTTTTACGGCGTCTGCAACGGAGGGGTTGCGACCCATAGCGTTGATGATGCTGGAGAACAGCATGCCAAGACCAATGCCCACACCAAAGAGTGGGATCACGGCAAGGCCGGCACCAATCAGTTTTGCTGCTTCTGCGTCCATTTTTTGTACTTCCTTCTTTTTTAGGTTTTAGTGGTTTGTGTTAAGTGGTTGTTTAGTGCAGTTCAATCGCATCTTTCAGGTAAATGCATGTCAGAATGGCAAAGACATACGCCTGAATGAAAGCAATCATCAGCTCAAGTCCGATCAGGGCGACGTTGATAAGCATCGGTACGGCACCAAGGGCGGCAAAGGCTGTTGCAGCCAGCGTAACGCTGAAGCCTGCAAAAACCTTGAGCATTGTATGGCCAGCCACCATGTTGGCGAAAAGACGCACAGACAGACTGATGGGGCGTGACAGGTAAGAAATAACCTCGATCACCACAATCAGCGGCAGCAACAAAATGGGCAGGCCTTTGGGTACAAACAACGAGAAGAAGTGCAGACCGTGGCGGACGATGCCGACCAGCGTGGCCAAAAAGAACACAGCCAGTGCGAGCGCACCTGTAACGATGATGTGGCTGGTGTAGGTGAAGGAGTAGGGGAACATGCCCAGAAGGTTACCCATCAGGACAATCATGAAAACGGAGAAAACGAAGGGGAAATATTTGCGGCTTTCCTTGCCGAGGTTTTCGTGCACCATGCCGGCCACGAATTCGTAGAACATTTCCGAGACATTCTGCCAACGGTTCGGCACCACCGATTTGCTGCGCATGCTCAGCGTCATCAAAAGAGTGGTCACGACAACACCCACCAGCATGAACAATGCGGATTGGGTGAAAGAAACATCGATACCGCCAATTTCGAGCGAAACGATCGGTTTGATTACAAACTGCGCAAGTGGATTTGTCGACACGTCTGTCTATTCCTCTTTTTTGCCTGCCGGGTTTGCCGGCGTTTTTTTACCTGCCGGATCTTCCGGTGTTGTTGCGTCTTCCGGTGTTTCCGGTTTGGTTTCTTTAAAGCCGATCTTGTACGTCTGTCCCATCTGGGCGCGGTAGATGTTCAAAAACCCGGCGGCGAAGCCCAGAAAGAACAGAATAATCATCGCCCAAGGTTTGGTTCCCAGCCACTGGTCAATCCAGTAACCCAAAAACCCGCCGACAATAAGCGCTGCCACGAGATCTGTTGCGGCGCGCATCGCCTGTCCGGCGCTGGCATTATCGCTGGCCGAGGATTCCGTTGCTTTTGGCTGCGGGTTGTCCTTTGCCTGCCTTGCGCGTGCATCGCGAATTTTGCGGGCTAGCTCATCGGGTGTCTGATTCATGTATAAACCCCCGTTAAAACAGTGCAAAAACGATGCGCATTTAAGGCAACGGGAAATTACGCATACAGTGCTGAAATGTCAACAAATTCGTATAAATGTACCGCGTTCTGCATTATGTGAAAAACAATGCAGCGGGCTCAGAATAATAAGAGGAAGGGATGAGAGATTACCAGTAGCGGACGCGGCCCACATCTACGTGCACAAAACGGTCTTGGGGGTAATAACCGACGCCACCCAGTTTGAGGCTCGTGGCAACATCGCGCAATTGTGCCGTGCTGAGACCTGGAACACGGATATCAATGGCCTGTCCGTGCGTATGCAGAGAATCTTTGGCTTGCGCGCCGCCCGCATTACGCAGGTTTTCATTGGTCGCAGGGGCCCTGTAGGCGGAGACGACCTGATACTCGACTTTTCCCTCAAGCTGCGGGTAGCGGGCTTCTATGGCCTCCTGAAGGTCTGTTAAAAGGTTAAACAGGCGCGGGTCCATCGCGGCGGGTTCTGCCAGACGGAAATCCCGCATAAACCAGTTGGCCTGACGGGTAATAGATTGACCTTCGCTGTAGGGAATAGCGATATTTTCATCGGTATGCAGGTTGTGAAACCGCAGGGTGTCGGTTTGTTCGGTCGGAATACGGTTAGGAACGGTATCAATATCACGGCGCGGTGCATCGGGCGTTTGCGGTGTTTGCACGCAAGCCGCGTTAAAAATCAAGCAGATACCAGCTGCAACAGTCCGTATTTTGTTCATATACCGTAGATTCCCTAAAAAAACGTTTAGGGATAATAGCGGTTTATTATCGAAAATGCAAGCAAAACGGGCTGTAAAACTATGCTGGACAATAGATTTTGTACAAGACGCCCACAATCTGGGTGATGTCCGGATTTTCAATACGTGTAGTGGTGGTCACGGCGATCCGTCTTTGCTGTAGGCGGCGGAGGCGCTGTGCGCCTATAATTAATAAAAGCTGTGCGCTTATAATCAATAAAAAGGATAACACGCCATGTCGCCAGATATTCAAACCATACCCGCGCAAGATCTTTCAAAGAAGCAATCCTGCCTGATACTGGATGTACGCACAGATGTGGAACACAAGGAAGCCAGCCTGCAGCAAAAGCATCTGCATATTCCGCTAGATCAACTGGATGTTGGGAAGTTTATGAATGAACATAAATTGCAAGCAGACCAGACGTTGTATCTTTTGTGCAAAGCGGGTGGGCGTGCCACAAAGGCTGCTGCGGCATTCAAGTCTGCAGGTGTTGAAAATGTCTGCGTGATCGAAGGCGGCATCACGGCTTGCACCGCTGCAGGGCAGAAGATTAAAACGCAAGACGTGGTGAGCCTTGAGCGTCAGGTACGCATGGTGGTGGGCGCAACCGTTTTGTTAAGCGTGATATTGGGCAGCCAGTTACATGCAGGCTTTTATGCCCTTGCAGGTCTGATGGGCGCAGGGCTGCTGTTTGCAGGTGTGACGGATTGGTGCGGGATGGCTTTGTTGTTGGCGCGTATGCCGTGGAATAAAGACCCAAAGGCTTGCCAGACGAAGTCACACTAAAACGCAAGCCCGATGCCACGTCGGATGAGCGTATCCCACAGGTATTGATCTTCACTGTGTTTAACCTGATGTGTGCCTTCAATCGCAGATTTCAAAAGTTTGTTGCGATCAAAGACCATCAACAGGCGCAGGTCATAGCCTGTTTTTTCAATTTTCATTTTACCAAAACCGAGAGAGCTGTTGCTCTTGATCTCGCGGTAGGGCAGGGAATAGCCTTCCATCTTGTTTAGCTTTTGGCGAAACACTTCCAATTGTGCGGGGCTACCTTGTACTTGTGAATTACCGTAGAGGCACATTTGCACGCGCTCCGCGCTCATCACTTCAAACCTGTCAGGGGAGACGCCCAGAATTTCAAAAACTTTCTTTTTGCTCATGCCGGGTTTCAGCTGGGCGGATTTTCCCACCATTTCTTCCTGACTGCTGAACAGCTCGGTATTCACATCGTGTTCGCCCGTTTGCATGCAGCCGCCAAGGGCGAGGCAAAAGACTGCCGCCATCAATAGGCCAAACCACAGGCCGCGTTGAAAGGGGCCACGCTGAAATTGAGAATCTTGAACCGAGGCCACCCTCGGATATTTGCGCACAGTTTGCTCTTTCATTTTCTGAATGACAAAACACCCCCAGATATTTTCAATAATACAGGTAATGTGTTAATGACATATTAACCAAAAGTTAATGCATTGCTTAAAAACAAGGCAGACTGCTGGTGCTGATCTATAGGGGGGTAAAATAGCCTATGGATATTTGCCCCTAAATTGTCTATAAAATTACCTATCAAAAGGCATTTTTGAATAAATAAACCCCAAATTGCCGGGGATGGCGCGCCAGATATGGGCAGTCATGACGTGTTGTGCGGAATAGCGTGTGTGTGTCTAGAACCAAGGAAAACATTGTTTCTCAGCTATTGAAGGACATTTACCTGTGACCGAACCGCAAAAACCAAAAAAATATTACGTCCGCTTTTCTCAACCCGCGGATGAAGCCAAAATCCTAGAATTCTATGATCTGAACGGTCACAAGAATGTACGCAAGCGCGAAGCCACGCTGCTGCGCGACCGGATCGAGGAGGGCGCGGTTGTCTTTATCGAAGACGAAGTGGGTAAAATCGTTGCCTCCAGCATCACCTATCCGCACAAGGTCAAAGACAGCGATGGTGTTGAGCATGTGAAGTGGCAGGAAATCGGCTCCACCCGCGTGGTGTTGAACGGTTATGCCGGTTTGTTTGATGCGATGGTGACCATGCAGGTACTGCGCGCGTTTCTGGTAGAGCCGCCGGAAGACCGCTTTGTGGCCCGTATGCATACGGCACCTGTGCAAAACATGGCTATGAAACTGGGCTGGCGCGCACATACACCGACGCAAGAGCTGATGGATTCACAAAAGAAGTCGGTGGATATCAACGATCAATCGACGGCTGCACCCGATATTAACTGGTATCAGGCTGGCGTTGAATCGCTGCCCGTGATGGCCAGCTGGATGATGAAAGCGCTGGATAACCCGGTTTTGGAAAACAAAAAGACAGGCGAGAAGATCGAGCTTGATTTCACACGGTCATCGTTCTTCAATATGTTCGAAGCCGAGATCCGTAACCTGTCCGGCAAAAATTTCGGCGCGGCCGATACACCTGACATGACAAAGGGTGTGCAGGGCCAGCGTGATAAATGGCTGAAGAATTTCTTCCGTTAAGCCAGCGCATAGCGCAGAGAACATAGCGCATAGCGCATAGCGCGGAGAACATAGAGCAAACCAAAGATCAAAAGGGGATAAGATCATGAGCGTACTTGCCAAACTGAAAGAACAGAACAAAGAATTTACCGGCTGGCGCCGTCACCTGCACCAAAATCCGGAAACAGCTTTTGAAGAAGTGAACACGGCTGATTACGTTGCCAACCTGCTGGAAAGCTGGGGTGTAGAAGTACACCGTGGTATGGCAAAGACAGCTGTTGTTGCCGTGATCAAAGGTAAAAAGGGCACATCCACACGCGGTATTGGTCTGCGCGCGGATATGGATGCGTTGAATATCTTCGAAGAAACCAACCTGCCGCATAGCTCTAAAATTCCGGGCAAGATGCACGCTTGTGGCCATGACGGTCATACCAGCATGCTGCTGGCCGCGACCAAACATCTGGCCGAGACACGCGATTTTGACGGTATCGTCTATGCGATCTTCCAGCCCGCAGAAGAAGGCGGCGGCGGTGGTGATTTGATGGTGAAAGAAGGCTTTTTCAAACAATTCCCGTGCGAAGGCGTTTTCGGCATGCACAACTGGCCGTGGATGCCTGCAGGCACAATGGCAATCTGTGAAGGTGCTGTATCGGCATCGACCGACTCTTTTGATGTGAAGATTGTGGGCAAGGGCGGCCATGCCGCTTTCCCGCATACAACGATTGACGTTGTTGTCTGTGCCTCGCAAATTATCTCGGCGTTGCAACATCTGGTCAGCCGTACCGTGGCGCCTTCTGACAGCGTTGTGGTCAGCGTTTGCAAATTGCACGCAGGTACATCCGCGCATAACGTTCTGCCCGAAACGGCAGAGCTGGGTGGCACGATCCGTACCCTGAAGCCAGAAATGCGCGCGTTGATGGAAGAAAAATTCCATCATGTTGTCCGCACTGTGGCATCTGCCTATGGCGCTGAAGTCGACATTAAATGGCACAAAGGTTATCCATCTTGCATCAACACACCGGCAGAAACAGAATTTGCCCGCGATGTGGCGAAACAAGTGGTGGGTGATGAAAAGGTTTTCGAATTCACGCCCATGATGGGCGGCGAAGATTTTGCCTATTTCCTTGAAGCCTGCAAAGGGGCTTATATCATTCTGGGGCAGGGCAAGACGGATAATGATCCGGGCCTGCACAGCCCGCACTATGATTTTAATGACGAGATTTTGCCCGTGGGTGCTGCCTATTGGGTGCAACTGGCTGAAAACTTTTTGGCACAAAAATCCTGATTTTTTGCGCTGGATGTTTAAATCATGTATAAGAAGCGGGTGCCGTCGCGCACCCGCTTTCTTTTTCTTTTGGGGGATGTTCAATGAAAACAAATAAAAAAATTCTGGCTGTATTGTCGCTGACGACAGTTATTTCTTTGTCGGGCGCGGCGCTTGCGCAAGCATCGTTTTGGGATAAAGCGGCGAGTTTGTTAAAAGAAAGCACTACCGCCAAGTCAGAAACCTCCACAGATACATCCGCGAATGCCAAAGCACTCGCCGCACTCAGCAATACCGATGTTGAAAAAGGCCTGAAACAGGCGCTGACCACAGGGACAGAACGCGTGGTCAAACAGTTGTCTGCCAAGGGCGGGTTTAGTGCGGATCCAAAAATTCATATTCCGTTGCCGCATGTTTTGCAAAAAGCAGATCAGGCTTTAACCGCTATTGGTATGGGGGCTTTGACCGAAGATTTGGAAACCCGCATCAACGCTGCCGCCGAAGCCGCAACGCCAAAAGCAAAAGAGATTTTTGTCGCGTCCATTAAAAAAATGACGCTGGACGATGCGAAGGAAATTTTGACAGGGCCGGAAGATGCCGCCACGGCTTATTTGAAAAAGACCATGGGCCCCGAACTGGCGACCGCGATGGAGCCGATCATTACAAGCGCTATGGCACAAGCCGGCGTGGTTAAATCTTATGACGCCGTCATGGGGCAATATGGCCAAATTCCTTTCATGCCGGATGTGAAGGCCAACCTGAACGGTTACGTCACGCAAAAGGCGATGGACGGGGTGTTTTACTATGTGGCGAAGGAAGAGGCCGCCATCCGCGCCAATCCCGCACAATGGACGACATCTTTGATGAAAAAGGTCTTTTCTGCCGCGAAATAAGCCCGAAAGCCGCATTTTCAGGCCATTTCCCCTTGTGTTGATTATGTAATTTTGTTAAAAAATGGCATCCCGATCATCCAAGGAAGAAACAATGGCCCGCAAACGCTCCTCATCCGACAAGCCGCTCTCCGAGCTGGATCCTTTGGACGCGCTTGAACTTGAAAGCGCGAAGCTGGAAAAGCGTTTTGAAGAACTCACCAAACGCGCCCGTGGCGAACTGGGCGATGTAGGTTTCTGGGGTGTGGTCGGGGGTATTGCACTGGCAGCAGACTGGGCTTTGCTGGGTGGTATCGGCACAGGTCTTGCCCTGTTCAGCAGTGTTGAATATCTGGCGTATAAATCCCGCGCACGCGCTGTGAACAAAGACCTGAAAGTTATCCGCGATAAAGTGATTGATTTGCAAGAAGCCCGCTTTCGTGCGGATCTTGAATTCAAAAAGAGCGCACCCAAGCCTGGCAATGACAATAGCCTTAAAGATGAATTCTCTCCTGCTGCAAAATCGGAGATTGAAGCCTTGCAGAAAAAACTGGCGAAACTGTCAGGGCAGGTGGATGAATTGCAGTCTGATAAAGACAAAGGGCTGGATAAGCCAAAATTTCGTCCCCCGTTTCCGGGCGGCGGCAAATAATCTTTTTATGATCGTGTAAAAAAGAGGCGTAGGAATTACGCTTTTTTCAGCATGTCTTTATAAAGCGTTGCACGCAATGCCAGTGACGGACGTGTCACAGCAGGTGTTTTTTGCTGTTGTGCGCCGGCTTTTAAGATAGCGGCAAGGCTGTGGTTCTCATGCTGCTTGGCGATATCATAGGCCGTCTGTCCTGCGCCGTTGTGCAGATCAAGATCAGCACCTTTGCGCAAAAGCATTTGTGCAATTTCACGGCGACCCAAAGCTGCGGCCCACATCAGGGCAGAGCGGTCGAGTTTATTGAGTGTCTCCATGCGCGCATCTTGGTCGAGCAGGTTACGCACTGTTTTTGTGCTGCCTGCGGTCACGGCCAGAATAAGCGGCGTGTTGCCTTCGGTATCGCGGGCATTCACATCGGCGCCTTTTTGAATAAGCATATCGGAAATGGTTTCGTGGCCACTGCGGGCTGTCACCAGCAAGGGCGTGCTGCCATGCGCGTTGGTTTCTTCAAGCGATGCGCCGCGCTGCAGCAAATCGGCAATTTTCATGGTATTCGGATTTTTTTGGCTGACTTCTAAAAGCAAGGTCATGCCCAGTGCAGCAGCTTCCGGTGATGCGGAAGGGGTGCGGACAGTAGGGTTTGGAGCCTGCTGTGTATCTGCTTTTAAACCTTGCGCTGTCTGGTTAAAGCGGACGCCTTTCTCGGACATGGAAAAAACCTCTGCAAATAAAGCGTATAAAAAACCACGATGGCGATAAAGTATTAAAAAACATACAAAAAATTTAATTTAATGTCAAGAAAATCTTATTTTTGATAATATTATTTCAATAATCTGCGTGTGTTTTCAATGCGTTAATGAGAATAGTTCTCATTTGCATTCTTTACGTATTATTCTGGCTTGGGGCGCGTTGCAGAGGCGAGGCGAATGGTTTTCATGGGTTTGACATCATGATCTAACGGCAGGCCCGCCTTGAGGAAGGTGTCGAAGGCATCGGCTTCGGTTTGTCGGTCGGTGGCAATCGCCGTGGCTTTTTTCTGTTGTTCGCTGTCATGGATAAAATCGCGGATGATTTCACGTACCGCGACTTTGTTATTATCGTCTGCCCAATCCATGGCGTTCTTTCCGTTGTCGGATGTCAGCAGCGGGTCTGCACCAAAATCGAGTAGTTTAACGACAACACTTTTCTGTCCCATATGCGCCGCCCACATCAGGGCCGTTTTGCCGCCGGTGAAGCCTGTGTAATGTACATCTGCCTGATGGTCGAGCAGTAGGTATACGGCGGCAGTATGTTTCAACAGCACGGCCATTGTCAGGCAATCCGCCTGATTTTTATTCACGGCATTGGGGTTGGCACCTGCGGCCAGTAATGCCTGCATGTCTTGTATACTTGACGCGCCGCGTGACAGCGCATCCAGCAGTTTTTCATCTAACTGCTGTGGTGTCAGTGCGTTTTGATTAAATCCTGGGGCCGCAGGGGTCATGGACCGCTGCCGGGGCCGCCTGGTTTTTTCACTTTGATTTGTGGCAGGATCGGAATGTTCTTCGGCTCTGGTGGTTTGGCCTTGAACATATCGGGCGCATATTCGTTCCAGATCGTGCTATCCGGATCCAACTGACGGCGCAGGCCGCTCAGGGTGCTGCGTTCGCTACTGCCACGTTTCCAGACGCTGTGGTCATCGCTGAAATCATAGTACCAGTCATGCGATTTTAACAGTTTGCGGTAGTTTTCTTCTGGTTCTGATGTCATGGCGTGCCTTCTTCTGCTGTCTTTGGAATGGGCAAAAGATAGCAACTTTGACATAATCTGTCAATTAAGAGAATGCAGACGATTTATAATTCTCCGGCGATCCATTCCAGAATGGCAGGGCGCACGCTGGGCTGGGGCAGGTTTTTGCACATGGTCCAACGCTCGACCGCGCCCTGTGTCAGGCCAAAAGTGGCGCGAAAGCTGGATTCTTCGATCCCGAACTGGCTCTGGGCGGCATAAACGGCATCGGCAAAATCGGCGTCTGGCACAGGGTGCAGGGCAGCCAGCGCCTTCAGTTTCTTCCTGAAGGCTTCCTTGGGCAGCGATGTGACGTTATCAGGCGACATTTCTTTTGTACCTTTTGCCGGATCGTTGCTATCATACTGCTCAACGGCACTAAAGGGTAGCTTGAACATTTAATTTAAGGGGGTTTTGTCTCATGGCAAAAAAGCTCTTTGTACGCTATGCCCAGCCGTCTGATGAAAAAAAGATTTTCGATTTTTATTCAGAGAATGAACACGAGTTCGTCGCCAAGCGCGATCCCGACGTCTGGCGGGAGCGTATTGCCTCCGGCGCTGTCACCCTCATTGAAGATGCAAACGGCAAGATTGTCGCTTCGGCCATTTCGTATCCTGTCATGGTTAAAAATGACAAGGGCGAAGATGTGCATAAATGGACGGAGCTGGGCTCCGTGCGCGTGGCGCAAGATGGCATCGGTCTTTTCAAAGCACTCCTGAGCGCGCAAGTGATGCAAGCCTATTTGCTGGAGCCACCGGAAGACCGCTTTGCGGTTGAAATTGTTTTGGGCAATGCCCATTCCAAGCATGTGTTTTTGAAAGAGGGTGCCACACCT
>JBGTNC010000088.1:0-6828 GCA_041743265.1 Alphaproteobacteria bacterium
CAGCAAGGTCTGTTTAAGGGCATCCATAAGCTCGCCGCCGGACACCGTTTGATCTGGAACCCGGGTCTGCATGTAATGATCGAGCCTTATTGGCAATGGGACAGCTACATGGTGCCAGATGCCAGTTTACAGACGGACGCCGATTTCCAGGGCCGTTTTAATGCGCTGTTTGAAGATGCTGTGCACGTCAATCTGGCAGACAGTGACCATCCTGGTGTGATTCTAAACGGACAAGCGGAAGAAACCGCCATTGCCCATGCCATGATCAAACAGGGAAAAGGTGTTTCCAGCTTTGGTATCAGCTTTGCGGATGACCCGTCTTCGCGCGAGGTGCCGTTGGCGCTTGCGAACCGTTTGGGCACCCGCCATCACGATGTTGTTTGTCATCCTTCCGACATGGAAAAATTGCCGGAAATTGTCTGGGCCATGGATGAGCCTTTGGCCGATGCGGATGTTGTTGTGAAACATCTGTTGATGAAACAGGCCCGACAGGAGACATCATCCATACTCAGCGGGGCAGGGGCGAGCGATTTGTTATGTGGCTCCACAGCGCATAAAGTCTTTATCGAGAGCCATGCCATTCCACAGATGCTATACGGCCTATATCGCCAGTACGTAAAATTGATGCCGCTGGATTGGTTTGATAAAAAATATGACAGCGTTGGCAAAATTGGCCCGCGGTGCCGCCAGCGTTATCTGTCGTATATGGAAGAGATGCGCACAGGTACGCCTGCGCATCGCTGGAATACGCTGACCGCGCTATTTGATGCGCAGGATAAAGCACTGTTGTACGGCGATGCAATGTCACCTGTGATGGAAAGTTTTATTCTGCAACAGAAAGAAACAGAACAATGGCCTTCTATGATATCGGTCATGCTTTCCTTGCAAAAAGATTTCACGATGCAAGACAGCACGCTTTTGCGGCTGGATAGAATGTCCATGCTCTCTTCGATTGAGGCGCAGGCCCCTTTCATGGACCATCCGCTGGTAGAGTTTTTGCTGGGGGCGCCGGACCATCTGAAATTCAATCAGGGGCAAGGCAAGGTTTTATTGAAGAATTATCTGCACGCCAACGTGCCGGGACTGCCGGAAAGATCACATCGTGCGGCAGCATTGCCTTTGGCGCGTATGCTGACGACGCAGCCCTTGCGTGAAATGATTGATACCTGCTTGTCCGAAGCCAGCGTCAAACGGCGCGGCCTTTTTGCGTGGGAAGGGGTGCGTAACCTGCTGATTCAGGCACGGACGGAAGACCTTTTATATGTACGTCAGGTCTTTGCACTGTTGATGTTGGAGCTGTGGTTCCGTATTCACGTGGACTGTGAAAAAGGTTGGATGTCACAATAAGTTTAAAGCCCGCGTGCGATCACAATCTGGTCTGTCAAACGGCGGGCGACATCTTGCTTGGCCATGGCGGGCCAGGCATCTGCCAGAACAGCGCCATCTTTTTGACGCTTCAGCAGTGTGACAGTGTTACGGTCTTCGCCAAAAACACGCCCATTACCAACATCGTTTAAGACCAGCCAATCGCAGCCTTTGCGGGTCAGTTTTTCTTGCGCCTTATCTATGGCGGCATCTGTTTCGGCAGCAAAGCCGATGACAAGATCGGGGCGTTGGTTGCTATGGGCGATGGTGTGCAAAATATCCGGATTTTGCACCAGTTGCAGCGTCATGCCATCGTGTCCGCTTTTTTTGATTTTGCCTTGGGCAGCTTCGGTGGGGCGGTAATCCGCAACGGCGGCGGCACAGACGGCAATGTCTACGGGCAGGCATTTTAATGTCGCAGCCAGCATTTCTTCAGCCGTTGTCACACGTACGATATTGATATACGCCGGTGCGGGCTCTTGCACGGGTCCGCTGATCAGGGTGACATCGGCGCCGGCAGCAAAGAGTGCTGCCGCAATCGCATGGCCTTGCTTGCCGGAAGATAGATTGCCTATAAACCTGACAGGGTCGAGCGGCTCATGCGTGGGGCCACTGGTAACCAGTGCTTTCAGCCCGCGCAAGGGGGCTGTCTGATTAAAAAAAAGGGTGACGGCTTCGACAATCTCCATCACATCAGGTAAACGTCCTGCACCGTTTTCACCGCAGGCCATATCACCTGTGGAAGGGTCGATAAGATGAATGCCGCGCTTTTTCAATATCGCAATGTTGTCTTGTGTTGCTTTGTTAGACCACATCACTGGGTTCATGGCAGGGGCCATCATCACGGGTTTATCCGTTGCCAGCAAAACGGTGGAGGCCAGATCATCCGCCAAGCCATGGGCCGCACGGGCCATGATATTTGCCGTGGCGGGAGCGACAAGGACGAGGTCACAATCACGCGCCAAGCGGATATGCCCCATTTCCTGTTCATCCGTCAGGGAGAAAATATCGGTATAAACTTTGTTTTCGGACAGGGCACCGACAGACAGCGGTGTGATAAATTGCGCGCCACCCGATGTCAGGATACAGCGTATATCCGCCCCGCGTTCGCGCAGGCGTCGGATAAGATCGAGGCTTTTATACGCCGCAATGCCACCCGAAATGATTAGGAGGATGCGGCGGCCCGAGAGGCTATGTGAGAGCATATTCATGACAATCATATTATAGCGCGAATCTGTTTTTGACAGGGGTTGGTTTTTATATTGACATAAGGGTTATTGCGGTGCTATAGTACCGCATGACATCAACTCTAGGTTTTCGGCTTGAAAAGAAAGGTTTTTCCATGAAAAAGGCATTTTTGGCGACCATTGCGGTTCCTCTGGTCATGGCACTTGGCGGTTGTGGGGAAATGGAACAGCGCCATAAACCTGAAGATCAGCGCAAAGCCGAAACAATCGAGCTTCTCAACAGCGAATTCGGCATGAATGTGCGCGAGATCACGATCCCTAAAGCATTCTACGACTTGCCCAAAGGCAGCTATGAAGTCAAAATCAAAACAGCCGAGGGTGAGAAGGACTGCATTGCCAATGTCGTCAAAACCACGCACGGTCACACAAACGTGATTTTGAACTGTCAATAAAACAAGGATTTGCACATGCACCGTCATGGAATTGTCGTCAAGCCCGAAGGGAACCTCGGTGCTACGTTCAACCCGGGTGCAGCGAAGCATGAAGATGGCCGCTTTGTGATGCTGGTACGCTCTGTGCCCAAGGGCTACCAGAAAATCGGCACGGTTAATCAGTTTGATGACAATTACACATCGCACATCAGTTTGTGGGAAGGGCGGGAGCCGGATAAAGGTTTCCAGCTCGTCAACCCCGAAGCACTGAAGCCGGATCAGACTTTTGACAAATTCGGGTTGGAAGATCCGCGCATCACCAAAATTGGTGAAACCTATTACATTCTTTATACGTCGATTGCCAAAGGCTTGGCGCAGCCAGATGCGGATGACGGCATTCGCATTGCTATGGCCAGTACCAAAGATTTCCGCACCTTTAAAAAACATGGCGTAATCGGCCCTGATCGCCGCAGCAAAGCAGGCGTGTTATTTGAAAGCGGTGGCAATGTCCATTTGATGTGGAAGGATGAAGCGGGAGTGGAGCGCACGATGATGTCAGCCGCGCCCAAAGATTTTGAAAACCCGGATGCTTGGAAAAAATTCTGGGCAACGCAGGATATTGAAAAAGACCAGCTGCTCGGCCCGCAAAACAACGGCTATGAAGCGCATGGCATTGAACCGGGCGCGCCGCCGATTGAAACAGATGATGGATTACTGTTGGTTTATTCCAGCATTTCAGATGATTTTAAATGGACGATCAGCCTTATGCTGCTCGATAAAAATGATCCGAAAAAAATCATTTCTAAAACTGACGCGCCATCGTTGAAGCCGGAAGCGGATTACGAGATCAGCGGTGATGTGAACAACGTTGTTTTCCCCTGCGGTGCCTTGATTGATAAAGGCAGTCTCTATGTGTACTACGGCGGAGCAGATACGATCTGCGCTGTGGGTAGCGAGAAAATGGATGTGGTCAAAGCATCGTTGAAGCCGTTTAAAAACAATCCCGTGACACAAAAGCCAAAGCCATAATCTTCTGCTTTTTTATATATGGCAAGCCCATTGAGGGCGTTGACTGATCTAGGCTGTTGTTTCTAATGCTTATATTATCAAGAAACAAAACAGCAGGCCCGCTCGCTTGACAGTTCTGGGCTGCGGCCTAGATAATTACTATCTCTGATGAATTTAAAATCTTTTTTTAAAAGCGGTTCGCCGTTTCGTCAGAGCGTTTTAACCCCGAACAAAGGAGGTATAGACCATGACAAACGTAACAGAAAATACCGAAGCAACTGAGAAAAAAGAAGAAGGTTCCTGCACCGCTGACAAGGCCGCTAAAGATAAAGAAGGCTCTTGCTCGACAGACAAAGCAGAAGGCTCTTGCTCGGATAAAAAAGAAGGCTCCTGTAGCTAATTCACTCGCTGCAGAGCAACATTAAAGGGGCCGGCATTTATGTCGGCTCTTTTCTTTTGCCGTAATATTGAAAGGTGATTGCGTTTTTGCCGTAAGTCGTGCTGCTGGCTGATCACGCCTTTACCCGAATCCTGTGTCTTGGTACTGTCCCGCACATACAATTATATATATGCAATTCGTAGCAGGAGAGACGCTCATGCAGCAGGCGCAGGATTTTGTCGAAAAATTCATCAAGCCATGGCTTGAAAAACATCACCCCCATGCCGATCTGGTCGTGATGGCAGGATCTTTTGGCCGCGCCATGAAAAACGGCAGCTATCAGCCGATTGCATCATCTGATGTTGATTTGGTGATTGTGTATAAAGATCTGGAGAAGGGCGGCTTCAAAGCAGCCACGCAGATTTTCACCATGGAAGATGTCGGCACCGTGATGGAAGAGGGCAAGCCCCGTATCATGATGGTCGATACGAATATCCACGATTTTGCATCCCTGCATTACCATGACCAGATTGTGCGCGAAAACAAATCTGTCGCTTTCATCAACGTGATGCTCGATGAAGGTTATGTTTTGAAAGATACGCAAGGCATTGGCCCCGTGATCCAGCAAAAAGCAAAAGAGTTTCTGGCGGAAGGCCCGCTGCCCACGACCAAAGCGGGCTGGCAGTCCGAAATTTCAACCCTGCAAACTTTCCTCAAAGATATTCACGAAGCAAAATCTGCCGAAGAAAAACGGTTTCTGGGGGCGATGGCGCTTATTCATGTGTGCGACTTCGGGCTGCATCTGCAGGGCCGCTGGCCACGGTTTAATCAGGCTTATCGTGTTTTTGATCAAGACTTCCCGCAAGAGGGTCAGAAGATTTCCGACGCTTTTTCCGATCTGATCCGTAACGGTGATTCAACCAAAGCCGAAGTATTATTGGCCGATTATATCAAACAAGGCGGCAAAAAAGCTAAAGCTGCACCGGATAGCCGAACTGATGTTTTGTTTTCCGTCAAAGATAACGTGCCCGCCGATGAAGTGCGCGCGGTCAGCAAAATGTTTTCCAAATTTGCACTGGAACATTACTGTGAAGCACTGGAAACAAGCCAGCGCCGTGGCGAGCTTGCACATCTGTCAAACCTGTCAGCCACATTGATGATGCTGAAGGGGGCACAAGAAGCAAACGATGGCGTTGCGCCCACCACAGGCAAGGCAGCCATGCATTTCTTCAATGACCGCCTGCCAGATACGTTGCCCGTGGTATTGCAAGGCGTGGATGATAAACAATTCGATGGCCTGCGCCGTGTGGCGGAACATGCCTTGTCGGATATGGGTGGCTTGCATTACAGTCGCTTGGAGAATTATTATCTCGACGATGTTGCGCGTGTGAATGCAATGATCAAAAAGCAAGCGAATGACAACAGGCCTGTTAAAGCGCCGTCGTTCAAGCCGAAATATAATCCCTGATTGAAAGAACAATAAAAGAATGTCTGACACACCACGCTATGTACTGCACAAACATGACTTGCCTGCCGATGTAAAATTTGGCGATACGCTGGCGATTGATAGCGAATTCATGGGCCTGAATGTTTGGCGTGACCGTTTATGCCTGCTGCAAATTTACGATGGTCAACCTGGTTCGCAGGTGCACATGGTGCAGTTTGACAAAGATGGTTTCGACAAAGCGGTGAATGTTAAAAAACTGATGGCTGATGCCAGCAAAAAGAAACTTTTCTTTTTCGCGCGTGGCGATATGCGTTGGATCGGTTATTACCTCGGCGTGATTTTGCAAAACGTGTATTGCCTCAAAATCGGCTCCCGCATTGCGCGCACCTACACCCAGTCACATGATCTGGAAGATACGGTGCGCCATGTTCTTGGGGTTAAAATGTCCAAAGAGCAACAATGCACAGACTGGGGTGCGGCGGAACTGTCGCATGTACAGCTGGATTATGCTTGTAGTGATGTGTTGTACCTGCACGAGACACAACAGAAGCTGGATGAGATGATTGCCCGCGAAGGCCGCACAGAGGTCGCCGAGGGGCTGTTTCAGGCGCTGCCAGCGGTTGTACGGGCTGATCTGGCGGGTTGGTCGCATGAAGATATTTTTGCCTATCACGTACCTAAACCCTGAGGGTGAATCGGTGTTTGGCGCATCTTGTGCCTTATTTCCGGTACGGGTATTCGTTTTGTAATTATATTACAATTTCTGTGATAGCAAAATCTGGCACTGCACCATCTGATGCTATGAGAATCGCAAATATAAGTCATTGAAATTTAATGATATTTTGCGTTTGATTTTATGATTGATTTTGGCTAATCTGACCACAAAATCGTTAAAAAATTGTTTACAACTTTCCTTGACATTATGTCATGGGTTTTGTACTTTTGCACTCGATTAGGAAAAATACAATAGTTTGGCTCAGCCCCTCAACGTCGTTGGTGTCGCACAGCACC
>JBGTNC010000089.1:0-4444 GCA_041743265.1 Alphaproteobacteria bacterium
GCCTCGGCCCCGCCTCCGCCAGACGCAAAGGAAGCCACTGCCTGGGGTCTTACCCTTGCAGCGGAACTTTGCACAGACAATGTGCTGACAGCTTCAATCATTTTCTATGATCCTATCGCACGGTTCTGGGCCACCCCCTACAGGTAACCCACTCCTACACTTTCTATACTACAGAGTATTTCAACATATTTCAAGTAAAAAATCATTAGATACGAGATAATTACTACGTTTTGTTGAATCAAATACTCGTTAACCTTATATTAATACTTTGTTAACCAAATATTAACTATTTCAATACTTGAACGCAGCCGCATAAGCATAAAATACCCATAAAAACCAATGCTTTATTAGCAAATTATCCACATATTTAGCCTATTATTTAAGGTATCCCCCACATCGGCACGGATATTGAATGAACAGAAGGGGATAGGTTGCGTTTTTTTGATAGCAGGCAAAATTTGCCTAGTCACAAAAAATTCGTTAATGTGTAGAAGTGGGGTTTCGGGTTTTCTTTATAATTTACATGATGCCGGGATTCCCTTCTTTGAATGGCTTCAAAGCAAGGTGAACAAAAGTGGATTCTTTTCTTGAAACGCTGAAAAATCTGGGGCCTGCGCGTTTGGCCATGATGGCCCTGACCTTGTTCGGGCTCATTGTCTTTTTCGTTTTTGTGGCTGCACGCGGCAGCTCTCCCACCATGACATTGTTGTATGGGGATCTTTCCACATCCGATGCCACGGAAATTTCAGCCAAGCTCGAAAATTCGCGCATCTCTTATCGCCTCAGCGAAGATGGCACCGAAGTTTCTGTCCCGCACAAAGATGTTGGCCGTTCCCGCATGCTGCTGGCAGAAGAAGGTTTGCCGCGCAACGGATCGATGGGTTATGAACTGTTTGATCAAAAGCAAAGTTTCGGCGTCACCAGCTTCCAACAAAACATCAACCAACTGCGCGCGATGGAAGGCGAGCTTGCCAGAACCATCCGCACCCTCGCCCCTGTCAAAGCTGCACGGGTTCATCTGGTATTACCACAGCGCGAATTGTTCAGCCGTGAAAGCCGCGCCGCAAGCGCCAGTGTTTTTGTAAACCTGCGCAACAGCGGTAACATTGGCTCCGAACAAATTCAGGCCATCCAGCATTTGGTGGCCGCGGCTGTTCCACAATTAAAACCATCGCATGTTGCCATCATTGATCAAAACGGCAGCCTGCTGGCCCGTGGCGAAGATGAAGTTGACAATACATCTGCCGCCCGTAACAGCGAAGAAATGCGCCAGAAATACGAACAACGCATGAACCGCGCCATCGAAGATATGGTTAGCCGCGTTGTGGGCTACGGCAAAGTCCGCGCCAAAGTTTCGGCTAGCTTGAACTTTGATATCGTCAGCCGCAATTCTGAAACGTATAACCCGGATGGGCAGGTTGTTCGCTCCACACAATCCGTAACGGATGAAAGCACGGACAACAGCAACAACAGCAATGGCTCTGCCGTCTCTGTACAAACCAACCTGCCCGGCTTGCCCGGCAACAGCAGCACCACAGGCAGCAGCAACAACCGCGTTGAAGAAGTCACGAACTTCGAAATCAGCAAAACAGTTGAGAATGTAGTACGCGCAGGCGGTCAAGTTGAACGTCTTTCCGTCTCCGTATTGGTTGATGGCCGTTATGAACCGGACGCAAGCGCCGTTAAACCCGAAGATGCGCCAAAAGATTGGGCGCCGCCACGTTTGTATGTGCCCCGTTCGCAAGAAGAGCTGGAAAAGATTTCCACGCTTGTTAGATCCGCCGTTGGCTTTGACGACATGCGCGGTGACCGTGTAGAAGTCCTGAACATGCAATTCGCAGAAACAGATCTTTTCGAAGGCCCTGTGGATGACAACAGCATCATGGGCTTCCCGCGCGAACAGCTGATTGGCCTTGCCGAAACGTTGGCGCTGGCACTGGTTGCCGTGATTGCCATCATGGCAATTTTCCGCCCGCTGATCACCCACTTCACAGCAGCAGCTAAATCCGCCGCCGCACAAAGCCATGCACAAGATGATATGCCCGCCATGCTGCCCGGCCAAATGGCCCAGCAACAACTGGCAGGGCCCGCAGGCATGATTGCCGGTGGTGGCGGGGGCATGCAAGCCAGCGGCGAGCTGGACAGCATGATCGACATGTCTTCCGTAGAGGGCAAGGTCAAGGCCTCCAGTGTGCAAAAAATCAGCGAACTGGTGACCAGCCATCCGAATGAAACCGTTTCCGTCATCCGCCAGTGGATGTCACAGGAGAGTTAAAACATGCGCGTCCGCGAAGATTACCGCACACTGACAGGCACGGAAAAGGCAGCCATTTTGCTGCTCTCCCTTGGCGAGGAATATACCGCCAAGATTTTCGAGCAGTTGGATGAAGAAGAAATTCTCAACCTGTCCCACAACATGTCCAATCTGGGCAAGGTTAGTTCCGGCGTGATCGAACGCCTGTTTATCGAATTTGCCGAGAACATTACATCGACCAGCTCCCTTGTCGGTACGCTTGACAGTACCGAACGCCTGCTTGCCAAAGTCCTTGGTAAAGATAAAGTCGATAACATCATGGAAGAAATCCGTGGCCCCGCTGGCCGCACCATGTGGGAGAAGCTGTCGAACGTGAACGAGGAAATCCTCGCAAGCTATCTGCAAAAAGAATACCCGCAGACTGTCGCCGTTGTTTTGTCCAAAATTACACCGGAACATGCCGCCAAAGTACTGGCCACCCTGCCCGAGGGGTTTGCCATGGAAGTGGTGATGCGTATGCTGCGCATGGAAGCCGTGCAAAAAGAAGTACTGGATGACGTTGAAAAAACGCTGCGCACAGAATTTATGCCGAACCTGTCCCGCTCCAGCCGTCGCGACAGCCACGAAATCATGGCCGAGATTTTCAACAGCCTCGACCGTAACGTTGAAGGCAAGTTCATGACCTCGCTGGAAGAACGCAACCCGGATTCAGCCGAAAAAATCCGCAGCCTGATGTTCACCTTCGAAGATCTGGGCAAGCTCGACCCCGGCGCGATCCAGACGGTTATCCGCTCCGCCGACAAAGAAAAGCTGCCGCTGGCGCTCAAAGGCGCATCGGATGCAATGAAAGACCTTTTCTTCTCCAATATGTCGGAACGTGCCGGCAAGATCATGAAGGAAGACATGTCCGCGATGGGCCCTGTTCGCCTGAAAGAAGTAGAAGAAGCGCAGCAAAGCCTTGTCAATACAGCCAAAGACCTTGCCGACCGTGGCGAAATAACCATTGTGACAGCCAAGGATGAAGATGAACTCATCTACTAAAAATGATGGCGACATGAAAAAATTTATGTTCGACACAAACGACTTCGATAAACAGGCCGAGCCCGAAACGGCTGCCGTGTCCTATTCCGAAGAACAGTTGGTGCTAGCAAAGACCCAAAGCTATAGCCAAGGCAAAGCCGAAGGTCTAGCCGAAGCGCATGCGTCACAAGAAGAACAGACGCTCGCCATGATCACAAAAATTATGGGCATGTTGGAACAATTGATCGCCGCCGAAGAAAAGCGCGAGCTGGACAGTATGATACATGCCACAAAACTGGCCCTGCGCGTCACGCATAAACTGCTGCCCCAGTTTGCACAGCGGTTTTCCATTCAAGAGATCGAGCGCGTTATTCTGGAAGCACTAGAAGTACGTAAAGACGAAGCCCGCATTGCCGTCATGGTACCGACGATGCATCTTGACGCGCTCAAGAACCGTATGGACGACCTGGCTTTGGAGCGCGGCTTCGCTGGCAAACTCATTTTGATTGCCGATGACACGATGGAAGCCAGCGACTGCCGCGTGGAATGGGCCGATGGCGGCGCGGAACGCCTGTATGAACGGCTTTTTGCACAGATTGAAAACGAATTTGCCAAATCCATGTCTGCGATACAAACAACACGCGATAGCAGCACGGAATAACGGCCACAAATACTTAAACAGGATAACAAGGGGAGACCGATCACAATGGCAAACGATCCAAACAGCACCGTGGAATTCGAAGAAGTCGAACAACACGCCACCACCGAAGTGCGCAAAAAAGACATTGATGCAATTTATGATATTCCGGTACAGATTTCTGCCGTTCTCGGCAAATCTTCCATGCAGGTCAGCCAGCTTTTAAAGCTGGGCCGTGGCGCTGTTGTGGAGCTGGACCGCAAAGTCGGTGAATCCATCGACATCTACGTCAACAACCGCTTGGTCGCACGCGGCGAAGTGATTGTGGTCGAAGATCGCTTGGGCGTGACCATGACTGAAATCGTTAAATCCGACCGCTCACCGTCCTAATCATACGTGACGTAAGGCCCGGCTGCCGGTAACACACCGTTGCAGCAGTTGCGGCTTTCACCACACGGGCACGATGTTGATTTAATACAGAAGAAAGTAGATACCAATGCGTTTGATGATTGTCGGCAGTCTTAACGGACAAA
>JBGTNC010000090.1:0-10802 GCA_041743265.1 Alphaproteobacteria bacterium
GATTGCCAGCGGGTTTTTGATGTTTGTGTTGTTTACCTCCAACCCGTTTTTACGGCTGGATCCACCGCCGCCTGAAGGCGCGGGTTTAAACCCTGTACTGCAAGATATCGCGCTCGCCGTGCATCCGCCGCTGTTGTACATGGGTTATGTCGGCTTTTCCGTGGCGTTTTGTTTTGCCATTGCAGCTTTGCTGGAAAAGAAAATTGATCGTCACTGGGCTGCAAGTGTGCGCCCCTGGGTGCTGGCGGCATGGGTGTCGCTCACGGGCGGGATTACACTGGGTTCTATCTGGGCTTATTACGAATTGGGCTGGGGCGGTTTTTGGTTTTGGGATCCTGTTGAAAATGCAGCCCTGATGCCGTGGCTCGCGGGTACGGCTTTGCTGCATTCTGTCGCTGTCTTGGAAAAGCGTGATGCTTTGAAAAACTGGACAGTGTTTCTGGCGATTTTAACGTTCAGTTTATCGTTGCTGGGTACGTTCCTTGTACGCTCCGGTGTTTTGACATCGGTGCATGCCTTCGCGGTTGATCCGGCGCGGGGTGTTTTTATTTTGATGCTGCTGACGATTGCAACAGGTGGCGGGTTGTTTTTATACGCCTTGCGCGCGCCTTATATTCGCAGCCTGCGGCAGTTTCGGGCTTTCAGCCGTGAAACGGCTTTACTGCTGAATAATGTTTTTCTGTTTTCGGTCACGGCCACCGTCTTTATGGGCACGCTCTATCCGTTGTTTATGAGTGCGCTGGATTTGGGCAGTGTGTCTGTCGGCACGCCTTATTATACGGCAACGCTGGCACCACTGCTATTGCCCTTCGCGCTGTTGATGGGGGCCGCGCCCGCTATTGTCTGGCGTGCGGGTAATCCGCGTTTGGTGCTGCAACGCTTGCTGTATCCGGCCTTGGCTATTGTCGCGTTTTTATTGTTTTTATTGGCAACGCCTGCGCCGCAAAAACCGCTTTTGTTACTGGCGCTGGCAGCGGGTGGTTGGATTGTGCTGACCTTGCTGCAAGATGTGTTTCGCAAAACGGGTGGCTTCCAGCATGCACGCTTGCCGCTGTCATACTACGGCATGGTGGTGGCACATTTTGGTTTTGCCTTGGTCATCATGGGCAGTGCCATTGCCACGCAATTGACCACAGAAAAAATCCTCTGGATGGCGCCCAGTGAAACAGTTGTGGTGGCCGGTTACGATATATCTTATCGCCAGCCACAAACAGACACGGGCTGGAATTACAATATTGACCGCGCCGTATTTGACGTTAACCACACAGGCAAAGCAGATAGTTTTGTCATGGCGCCGGAAAAACGCTGGTACCCCGTTGCCAACCGCATGACAAGCGAAGCCGCCTTGCAGCTGGATGCCACCAGCATGTTGTATATCGTCTTGGGTGATGCGGATGAAAATGACCGCAACCGCTTTGTGGTGCGCATTTACCATCACCCGATGATTGCGCTGTTGTTTGGTGGTGCGGGGCTTATTGCGCTGGGCGGCTTTCTGGCACTTTTGACACGTAAACGGCCTTTGCCTGCCGATGCGGCAGGGGGGGTGGCATGAAGCGGCATTTTCTGGCACTGATCCCGCTTGCGGTTTTTATTCTGCTGGTGGGGCTTTTCGCAGCACCCCTTTTGCGCGGCAAAGATCCGGCAAAGCTGGAATCTGCCATGATCGGTAAAACGGTGCCGAGTTTCACACTGCCTGCCACCATGCCGGGCGGGGATGTTCTGAGCGATGCGCGGCTGAAGGCGGGTGATATTACACTCGTTAATTTCTTCGCCTCATGGTGTGTGCCGTGCCGCGCTGAACAGCCCGTGCTGGAAGCCATCGCCGCGCGTGGTGATGTTGTGATTTACGGCGTGAATTACAAAGACAAGCAAGAAGATGTTATCGACTGGCTGCGCAAATACGGCAATCCTTTCCGCGCCATCGGCTTTGATGCAGAGGGCCGTGTCTCTATCGATTGGGGCGTGTATGGCGTGCCGGAGACATATTTGATCAGCAAAACCGGGCAGATCCGCTATCGCCACGTGGGCCCCTTAACGCCGGATGTATATAACAACATTCTGCGGCCGTTGATTGCGGAGTTGCAGAAATGAAAAATATTATTCTTATAATTTTACTTCTGTGTCTTGGCACCACAAGTGTCCAAGCCGTGCAACCGGATGAAATTCTAGCCGATGCAGCCCTTGAAAAACGCGCCCGCCAGATCAGCCGTCAATTGCGTTGTTTGGTTTGTCAGGGTGAAGATATCGATGAATCCGCCGCAGGCCTTGCGCGCGATTTACGCTTGCTGGTGCGTGAACGCTTGGTGGCGGGTGATAGCGATGAAGCCGTTTTGAGCTTTATTCAAGCCCGCTACGGCGATTATGTGTTGATGAACCCGCCGTTCAAGCCGCAAACTTTCTTGCTCTGGCTCACGCCGCTGTTGGTGCTCTTGGGCGGGTTTGTTTTTGTGGCGCGGCATGTGCAGTTGGGGAAATCTGCGCGGCATAAAGCGGGGGATGTGTAGCATGTGGGCCCTTTATGTTTTTATGAGCATGCTGACCGCAGGTGTTGTGATCAAGCTCGTCAATCCGCTGCTGGGGCGCGGGCGTTTTGCGCATATAGATGTTGTGGCGAAAACGGCTGTAACAAAGGCGGATCGATCCCTTGTCGGCGTTTTATTGATGATTGTGCC
Source organism: Alphaproteobacteria bacterium (assembly GCA_041743265.1). Taxonomy (GTDB): domain Bacteria; phylum Pseudomonadota; class Alphaproteobacteria; order Micavibrionales; family UBA2020; genus UBA2020. Next base: position 2,673 of record JBGTNC010000090.1, read on the forward strand.
TGTGGCGACGCTGTCGTTATATTTAATGGGCGGCCGTCCGGATTTGCCGGGACATCCTGCGATTTTTTATGATCTGGACGCGATGGGTCAGCGGCATTTGTCTTTGCTGGCAGAGCGCCCGATGCAGATTTTGCTGGAAAAAGATGCCGATGACATTGGCGCATTAAAGATGCTGGGTAAAATCAATTCAGATCTTGGCAATCATGCGGAGGCTGCCAAATTCTACAGCCATCTGGTGCGTAGTGCCGTCATGCAGGATGATCCCTATGTCAGGCTCTATGCGGTGGCCCTTGGTGAGTCACAAATTCTGGCCAATAATAATACCGTGGGTGATGATGCCGTGGCCACTTTCCATTTTGTACAAACGATTTACCCCGAAAGCCCGCTGGCGCGGCACTATCTTGCCCTGCGTAAATTTCAGCAAGGCGATGTGGATACTGCTGTCAGTGAATGGATGCAGCTCTTGAACGAAGGGCCTACGCGGTCTTACTGGAAAGAAATGGTGCGCGACCAGCTGGCCATTGCCCGCGCTTCCTTGCAGAAAAAAGAAGATTAAGAAAAGATCAGCGTCTTTGTCGCCGTTGTTGCTGTGGTATGGCAATCGGGTTTTTTTCGTGTGCGCAGACCTTGCCAAGGCGCATATATTCTTGCCGTGTATCAATCTGTTGTTGGCGCTGCATGCGCACGGCATCCATCTCCGCCAGAATACCTTTCAGGCGGCCGGCAATGGCTTCTACCATCGCTTCTTGTTGCGCGGCGGCCGATTGGTCTGGGAGGGGGCCGCGCACGCCCAGCGCATTGACAACGCCTTGCACGGCGTTTTGAATGCGCGGCAGATATTCATTCAGCGTAATCACATCGGTATTCACGTGGCGCAGTTCATGTTCCATCGTGGTGTTATAACGACAAGACCCCGGGCGGTATTCACGTGCAATATAAACAATCGGGGCATAGCTGACCGTCACGCGCACTTGCTTGGCCCAGATGCAGGCCATTTGCGTACCGGAATTCAATAGTTTGTTAAACGCCATGTCATAGGATGTGGTGATCTGCCCACGAGTGATGCCGCCGGTGACAAAAATTTCATTGCTATGACGGGCAACCACGGTACTGACGGGGAAATTGCCAAGCTCCGCACTGCTCAGGCTGGTGCTGAATTGCGCGGGCGTGTTGATGGTTTGCATTTGCACTTGTGGAATGCTCTGCGGCGGGCAACCGCCCGAAAATGCCAGAAGCATCAATCCTGAAATCGCACTGGGATCGACTCCCCACATCATGCGCGTTTTTTCCCTGTACGTTTTTTACCGGTGTTCTTGTTAGCGTTTGTATTGGTGCTTTGTGTGGCTTTGTCGTCAGCATCACGACGGAAAAAGCTACCGATGCTGCCCAGTGTGCGGCCGACTTTGAGTACATTATCAATGCGGCGATCCAAAAATGACCATGTATCGGCATGATCGTCGCTGTCATCGTTCAGCCAATAAAGTGTCGTGGTGGTCAAAACACCCGAGAGCAAAAACCGCTTGGTATAATGGTTGTAATCGGTGGCTGTATCGCCCGCCGCCCACCAGATTTTGTCGGCGGTGTGCCAGACGATTTGTGGCATCTGCATGCCGCGCGGCGACAAACCAAGGTAGGAGGTTGCTGTCGATACGGCTTGTTTCCACGGCATCAGAATTTCAAGCCGTGTGCGTACACCCAGCGCTATGCGGTCGCGCACGCGTAGCTTGGTTAGATCTGTCTTTTTGAGACGGGCGAGCATTTTCTGGTCTGCCCATGTTGAAAAATGTAGCGCCAGGCTTGCAATGCCGTCCGGCAGGGCCATTTCTGCATCTTGTGCGCTGATGCCGGTTTTTTTGCAGGCGTTTTCCAGCACCACATCTGTCCAGCCATCGAAAGCAATATCGGGCAGGGCTGCTTCCAGCAATTGCGTGCGCAGGGCCTCGTTTTGGTTGTGCTCTTGGTTTTTACGCATCACGGGCCTTTAATTTCGGGGCGGAATGTATAGATTAATTCTATCAGGAATTCTTTAACCCCAAGTTTACCCATGCGGAAAGCAAACAACAATGTCAAAAAAGGCCAAAAAACCACGTTCTGCCAAGGCTGTACTGCCCCGTTGGGATTTGAGCCATCTGGTACCGGCCCCGGCTGAGCGCCATATTGCCGCCACCGTTAAGCAAGGCGCCCTTGCCGCCAAAGATTTCCGCAAAAAATACGAAAACAAGCTGGCCAAGCAAACGCCGCGTGCTTTTGGTGCCGCGCTTGTGCGCTATGAAAACCTGTGCGAGTCGCTGTCACGCGTGGGCAGTTATGTGTCGCTGGATCGTCAGACGCGGTTGGATGACCCGATTGCGGGTCAGCGGTATCAATCGGTCAGTGAACAGATCAACGATATTTTCTCAGACCTGATTTTCTTCCGCCTTGAAATCAACCGCTTGCCGGATACGGTTTTGAAAAAATTCCAGACAGATAAAACGGTCGCCCGCTATCGCCCGTTGCTGGAACAAATCCGCTCTTACCGTCCTTATCAATTACCGGATGATGTCGAGAAAATTCTGCATGACCGTGATGTGACAGGCAGCAGCGCCTGGGTGCGGATGTTTGATGAAACGGTTGCGCGTCTGCGCTTTCCGGTTGGTAAAAAAATGCTGACAGAAACCGAAGTGTTTCATTTGCTGGTGGCGCGGGACGCGAAAAAGCGCAAGGCAGGGTATGATGCCGTGGCTGAAGTTTTTGGCGATAACATCGGCACGTTTGGTTTTATTTACAACACGATTGTGAAAGACAAAGAAGTCGATGACCGCCAGCGCAAATTCACAAGCCCCATGGCGGCACGTAACCTTGATAATCAGGTCGAAGATGAAGTGGTGGCAGCGCTCGTCAGCGCTGTTAAGAAAAGCTATCCACGGCTGTCGCACCGCTATTACAAGCTTAAAGCCAAGTGGATGGGCAAAAAACAATTGAACCTGTGGGACCGCAATGCCCCATTGCCTTTTGCAGCGGAGCGTAAATTCTCATGGCCCGCCGCGCAAGACGCTGTGCTTGCAGCCTATGGTGATTTTCATCCCGAGATGAAAGCGATCGGTGCGCGCTTTTTTAACGAGGGCTGGATTGATGCCGCGCCGCGTGCGGGCAAAGATTCCGGCGCTTTTTCTGCCTCCACTGTGCCGTCCGTGCACCCTTATATTCTCATGAACTTCAAGGGCGGCGTGGATGATGTCGCAACGCTCGCGCATGAACTGGGCCATGGTGTGCATCAGGTGCTGGCCGGCAAGCAAGGATATTTTATGGCGGATACGCCATTGACGCTGGCGGAAACCGCCAGTGTGTTTGGTGAAATGCTGACGTTCCAATCTTTGTTGAAGGCCGAGAAAAACCCCGTCACCAAAAAAGCAATGTTGGCGGGCAAGGTTGAAGACATGCTCAATACCGTTGTGCGTCAGGTGGCCTTCCACGATTTTGAATGGCAAGTACATCAGGCACGTACATCCGGCGAGCTATCGCCCGAACAAATCGGCGTGATCTGGATGAAGGTGATGAAAGAAAGCCTCGGCCCTGCGTTTAAAATGGGCGACGAATACAGTAACTTCTGGGCCTATATTCCGCATTTCTATCATTCACCTTTCTATGTGTATGCCTATGCTTTCGGCGATTGCCTCGTCAATGCGCTCTACGCGGTCTATCAGGATTCTGACAAGGCATTCGCGGAAAAATATATGGCACTGCTGGCAGCCGGCGGCACGGCACGGCATGATCGTTTGCTGAAGCCGTTTGGTTTATCCGCACGTGATCCGTCTTTCTGGCAGAAAGGGCTGGGCCTGATTGAAAGTTTTATTGACCAGTTGGAATCAGCGGAAAACGCTGCTAGGCTGAAACCCACGCGGCGCAAAAAGCCCGCTTCCAAAAAACGGGCATAAATAAGATCTATGGTACTTTTCGGTAAAAAAGAAAAAATGGCCGCGTTGTGTTCGCAGATTGTCGCGCGTGCAGACGATGCGATTATTGCCATTGACCGCAACCATGACATTGTTCTCTTTAACGCAGGCGCCGAGAAAATTTTTGGCTATGGCGTGGATGAAGTGATGGGCGAGCGGCTGGATATGCTGCTGCCAGAGCGCTTTCATATCCAGCACGATATGATGGTTCAGGAATTTGGCATGTCCCCCGGAGCCACCAAACCTGCCGATGAACGCAGCCACCAGATTTTTGGCCGTCGCAAAAATGGCGAAGAATTCATTGCCAGTGCGGCTATTTTTGCATTGGGCAGTGGGGATGAAAAGTTTTTCGCAACCATTTTGCGCGATGTCAGCCATAACCGAAAAACGGAAGAAGAGTTACTGCGCCTCACCGCGACAGACCCGTTGACGGGTACGTTTAACCGTCGCGAATTCACAGCGATTGCAGAGCGTGAAGCCCTGCGCTCCAGCCGTTATCACCATACATTGTCGATTTTGATGCTGGATTTGGATCATTTCAAACGCCTGAACGATACCTATGGCCATGCAGCGGGTGATAAAGCCCTGCAACGCTTCACGATGATTTGTGCCAATGCCTTGCGTAACGTGGATGTGTTTGGCCGTTGGGGTGGCGAAGAATTCGTCGCATTGTTGCCAGAGACAGATATTCAAGGTGCCACAATCATTGCCGAGCGTTTGCGCAAACTGACCAGTGATAACGTGCTGACGTTTAATGATCACAAAATCTCTTTCACCGTCAGCATCGGCATTGCCGAGTTCAAAGACGGTGAAGTCACGATTGATCAGGCGCTCAGCCGTGCCGATAGCGCGGTCTATGATGCGAAAAAAGCGGGCCGCGACCGCATTTCTGCTTTCCGTAATTAATATATCCTTGTTTTTCAATGGGTTTTGTGTGGCTGCGGCTAGATTTTCGCCATAATCCCGTCTTTGTGACGGCTTTCATCTGTGTTACGCTTTTTTTATCAAAATTCGATAAAAACAAGAATCGCAAACAAGCGACGGCCCTTAAGAATAAGGGCATGCCCAAAGGTGGCAGAGTTGTGTGACAGACAAAGGTTGTAACAAGCCTTTGTTGTTTACCTAACTTCAACCGCCGAGGCCTTATGCACCCCGCACCGGATCCAACGCCAAAAACACCTCCCCAAGCGCCGCCGCGCTGGGATTTGTCTGCGCTGTTTCCGGGCAAGGATAGCCCTGCGTTTGAACAAGCACTCAAAGACATTGCCAAAGACGTTAAAACATTTGCAGATACCTACCGTGGCGGCGTTGCCAAACTGACAGGGCAGGATTTGGGCAAAGCCGTGGCTGCTTTTGAAACATTGTCCGAAAACATTGCGCGCGTTGAAAGTTTTGTGGAGCTCACCCGTGCGACCGATGTTAGCCACGATGCATGGGCCAGCAAAATTTCAGATCGCCTGCGTGATACCACACAAGACATGCTGTTTTTTACGCTGGAGCTGAACAAGATCAGCGAAACAGCGCTGCTAGAAAAAATGCGCGCGCCGGAACTGGCACATTACGCGCCTTGGGTGGCTGGTGTGCGGGCAAGCCGTGCCCATCAATTGCCTGATGAGGCCGAAAAATACCGCCATATTCGCGAAGCTACGGCAGAAGATGCCTGGCATCGGTTGTTTGATCAGACAATGACATCCTTGCGTTTTGATGTAGATGGTCAAAAACTGACCGAAGCAGAAACGCTTAATATCATTGATAACGATGAAGATCCCGCTAAACGCAAAGTGGCGTGGGAGGCTTTTGCCAAAGGCCTTGGCGATAACCGCAAAACTTTTGCCTTGATCACCAATACCCTCGCAGCATTGAAAGCTGCCGAAGACCGTCAGCGCGGTTTTGAAAAACCCGAAGACAGTCGCCATTTGGAAAACCGGATCGAGCGCGAGACCGTGGATGCCTTGGTCAGCGCCGTGCGTGAAAGTTATCCCAAAACATCGCACCGCTATTACGAATGGAAAGCCAAGAAACAAGGCGTTGCCCGTTTGCACCCGGCGGATCGCAATGCGCCACTGGCAGGGCATAGCGCCAAAAACATTCCGTGGGATGAAGCAAAAGAAATTGTGCTGGCATCCTTCGCCAAACTCTCGCCCGAGATGGAAAAAATCGGCCGCCGCTTTTTTGATGAAGGCTGGATTGATGCAGAACCCCGTGCAGGCAAAGATTCCGGCGGGTTTTCACATCCGACAGTGCCATCTGCGCACCCCTATATTCTTGTCAATTATTTCGGCACGCCTGCCGATGTGATGACACTGGCGCATGAACTGGGCCATGGCATTCATCAGGTATTGGCCGGCGCGCAAGGCCATTTGATGGCAGATACGCCGCTGACCGTTGCCGAAACCGCCAGCGTATTCGGCGAAATGCTGGTTTTCCGGGCACTGCTTGACCGTGAAGAAGATCCTGTCGCCAGACGCGCCATGATTGCGGGTAAGGTCGAAGATATGATCAATACCGTTGTGCGCCAGACCGCGTTTTTCAATTTTGAACAACGCCTGCACGAAGAGCACCGCGATAAAGGCGAAGTATCGCCAGAACGGTTATCCGAATTATGGCGCGATATTTCCCGCGAGAGCCTTGGCCCTGCTGTGAACGGTGATACGCCGGGCGCGGGTGATTTCTGGGCCTATGTGCCGCATTTTATCCATACTCCGTTCTACGTTTATGCCTATGCCTTTGGTGATTGCCTCGTCAATGCGCTCTATGATGAATATAGTGCCGCGCCCGATAAAAAAGAATTCGCTGATAAATACATCGACCTTTTATCCGCAGGCGGCAGCAAGGGGCATGAGGCTTTGCTGGCACCTTTTGGTTTTGATACAGCGGATCCAGCCTTTTGGAAAAAGGGCCTTGGCGTGATTGAACGCTATATTGATGATTTGATCGTGCTCGATACAAAAATCGAAGCGGCCATCAAGGCGCAAAACGATTTCAAAAACGCTGGCAAAGACATTGCCGACAAACCCGCGCAGAATGATAACGATCAGCCGGGGCCTGCACCTTTGCGTAAAAAATTCAATGCGAAAAAAGCCCCGCCTGCAGGGACATCTCGCGCCAAGCCCGCCAAGAAGCCCGATGTAAAGCCACCGGGGGGTACGCCATGAAAAAAGATATGATGCGAAAAGATTTGGGAAAAAAGAACTTAGCCCAGCGTTTGCGCGGTGATTTTAACCGTGTGCAGGCCCGCAAGCCCGTAAACGATAATACGCCCGAAGATGAAGATACAGGCTTTGGTAAAATGCCGCGCTGGAATATGGCTGATTTATATCCATCGCTGGAAAGCCCCGAGCTTGCCGCCGACAAAGGCGCCATTGAAAAGCTGATGGATGATTTCGCCGAAACATATGATGGCACCATCAATTGGCTGTCGGGCAAAGAGCTTGGTGAAGCCATTGGCATTTACGAAGAAATTGAACGCCTGCGCCACCGTATCAGCTGTTTTGTCACGTTGCTGGAATCAGGCGATGTTGCAAACTTCTCCAAAACGGGTGATTTGAAAAGCTGGTATCAAAACAGCGGCGATAAAACCGCGTTTTTTGAATACGAAATCACGGAGATGAAAGAAGCTGCGCTGATGTCCAAGATGCAAGCGCCGGAGCTGGCCCGCTATGCACCGTGGATTGCCTCTTTGCGTGCGGGTAGCCAATTCCCCCTGCCGGATGACGTATCGGAGCTAAGCATTGATTTTGACACCGCCAGCCGCGAAGGCTGGACGCGCCTGTACCACGAAACCATCAATGACCTGAAAACGGAATATCAGGGCAAGGTAATGACGGTCGATGAAATCGCCGAAACCATGTCCGATGATAATGTTGAAGACCGTGCGAAGGCCCGCCAAGCCATGGCCGATGCGCTAAAGGCACAAGGCCCGCGCATTGCGCTGATTTACAATGTCATTATGCGCGATGACATGATTGATGGCGACCTGCGCGGCTTCAAGCGCCCTGACCAATTGGCGCATTTGCAAAACAGCGTTGATGACGAAGTGGTCGATACGATGTTTGATACCATCAAAGCATCTTACGGTCGTCTGTCGCATCGCTTTTATGAATGGAAAGCCAAACAACACGGCGAAGAAATTTTGCCGCGTGCCAAGCTGGGTATGGAATTGCCAGGGCTAGAGGGCACAGACCCTGCCTATAGCTTT
>JBGTNC010000091.1:0-14447 GCA_041743265.1 Alphaproteobacteria bacterium
GCCTTTTTGCAGCTGTTTTGGGGTGGGTTTGTCATCTGGCGCTGCATCATCGGCCTCTTTACTGGCCAGAAGCTCGGGCGCGGTCAGCTGGCGCGGGTTCAGGTCAAGCGCGTCCAGATCCGGCAGATCATCTTCATTTCCAATACCTTGCAGGTTCTGGAAGCGGCGGGCGGCAGGCAGGACAGAGCGTTCCAGCGATCCAACTGCATCATTATAACTGCCGATCGCGCCAGCCAAGCCTTTGCCCACGCGTTGCATATGCCCGCCATAGGTGCTGAGACGTTTATAAAGGTCGCGGCCAAGGTCTGAAATTTCCTGCGCGTTCTGCGCCAGTTTTTCTTGCCGCCAGCCATAGGCCACAGCTTTGAGCAGCGAAATCAGCGTGGTCGGCGTGGCGGGGATAACTTTTTGGTCAACGCCTGCTTCGAGCAGGGCAGGGTCACGCTCCAGTGCTGCGCTGTAATAGCTCTCGCCCGGCAAGAACATCACCACAAATTCGGGCGTGTCGAATTTTTCCCAATATGATTTGCTGCCCAGTGCCTTGATATGGTCACGCACATGGCGGGCATGGCGGTCCAGCTGGGTGAAGCGGTCTTTCTCGGAGATACCGTCTTTCAGGCTGTCGAGGTAGGCTTCGATCGGGGCCTTTGAATCAATCACAATATTTTTGCCGCCCGGCAGGCGCACCACAACATCGGGGCGCTGGCTATCAACGCTGACTTGCTGGTCGAAATGCACACCTTCAACAAGGCCTGCCATTTCGAGCGTGCGTTTCAATTGCATCTCGCCCCATTGGCCGCGGGTGGAGGGGGAGCGCAGGGCTTGCACCAGCGATGCTGTTTCGCCGCGCAGTTTGTCTTGATCCAGCTTCATGGTTTTCAAATGTTCGCGCAGCTCGCCATAGGCATTGTGGCGCTCTTTTTCCAGCAGGGTGATTTTTTGGTCCATCACCTTCAATGTTTGCTCGACGGGCGTGACAACTTCTTTGATGCTGGTCTGTGCATTGGTATGTAAAAGTGCAAAGCGTTCCTGCGCCAGTGCCAGAAAATTTTCACGGCTGGCGTTCAATGCCTCAAGGCTCAGGGCTTTGAAGTCATCCGACATTTGTTTCTTGGCGGTGTCGATCAGGTCTTTTTGTGCGTGCAGCGATTCAATCGTGCTTTCCAGCTTGGCGTTTTTTTGCAAAAGGTCCTGCACCTGTATGTCGAGTGTGCTGGCTTTTTCGCTCAGGTGGGTTTGCAGTTCCGACGTGCCTTTGCGAAACAGCACGAAACCAAGCCCCAGACCCAAAATCAGACCCGCCGCGCCGCCGGACAATATAAACGGCAAGGCATCGGGTGAAATCGGCATCGGATATCTCCGGAATCATCAAAAAGGGGGGTGAATCGGTGAGGCGAATTATAGGGGAAAGATACCCTGTTACCTATAGTACATCGCCCAAACCCCTAAAAAAAACCCTAAGTCTATGTAAAATATGACCGAAAAAGGGATAGCGAACAGGTGTTCAATGAATTAAATTAGCTTCTCGGGTCGCCAAGCATATCGAAAATATCTTAGCGCCCGAAAGCTACGTAACAATATTACGAGCCTATAAAAAGATATAGAAAGGGGCCGTCCACATGTCCAACGAAGTGACCAAGCATCTGATCGTCGATCTCAAGACCGGTTTTGCCTATGGCATCAAACTCGATGCAGAAGGCAAATGCAAAGCGGTGCAACCGCTCAATACCGTGATTGAGTCTCTAGACGGTCGTCCGGTTCGCAAATTCGGCCCGTTGGAAGGCGGCGGCATGAACCTGAAAGATCCTGCCACATTGCCTTATGGACAAACGACCTATGCGGTCGAAATGTCCGAAGATGGCAAACCTGGCGAAGTTTTCACAATCGCATGGCCAAAGAAGGCAGATGCCGATAAAGGCGTTTTGCCTGTTGTTGCCAAACGTCCTCTGCCGGATGATCTGGTTAAAATCGGCGTAGCCCCGATGGTGAAGCTCGAGCAGGGTACCGCTGTTGATGATGACGCTGCTTTGAAAAAAGCACTGAAAAACATCGACGACATGATCGGTCTGGATGGCGCAAAACGCGACATTAAACAAAACATTGCGGTCGCGCGCTTTAACCGTGCGAAAGCAGAGCTGGGTGTTGCAACAAACCCCATTTCCCGTCACATGGTTTTCACGGGCAACCCGGGTACAGGTAAAACAACCTTCGCCCGCGAAGTGGCCAAGGTGTATCACGCACTCGGCTTTATCGATAAGCCTGAAGTGCATGAAGTGAAGCGCGAAGATCTGGTAGCGGGTTTCGTTGGCCAGACAGCGCTGAAAACCAAAGAGCAAATCGACAAAGCCAAAGGCGGCATTTTGTTCATCGATGAGGCCTATGCCTTGTCGCGTGGATCCGAAGGCGGCGGCGGTGGCGACGGTAAAGATTTTGGTCGCGAAGCGATTGATACACTGGTTGCAGCCATGGAAAACATGCGCGATGACCTGATTGTGATCGTGGCGGGTTATACCGATCCGATGAAAAGCTTCATCGAAGCGAACCCGGGTCTTAAATCCCGCTTCATGACCTACATCAACTTCGAAGACTACGGCACACCACAGCTGACCGACATCATGGACTTCATGTTCAAGGAACGCGGCTACAAAGTCGATGCAGATGCGCGTGATCACGCCATCCAGCTGATCGATGAAGAACGTGCCCGTGCCAAAAAAGACTTCGGTAACGGCCGTACGGTACGTAACCTTGTCGAAAAAGTTGAAAAAGAACTGGCGATGCGCCTGGAAGACGAAAACAAACTGGGCAACAACCACGGTCTTTCCACAGACGATCTGAAAACAGCGCTGACCACGATTACGCTGGCGGATATGAAGAACGTCAATCTGGAAGGCCTGAAAGCAAAGCCGTCCAAAGGTATCGGCCTTGGCGCATCTTTCGATGCTGTCAAAGCGTCCGATGGCCAAAAGCCGGTTGCGAACAGCAACAATACAACAGTTGCGAACAGCAACACACCGGCTGCGAAGAAAAAACAGGGCGGTCTGTCATTCTAATCAATGCGGAAAACCTTGAAAGCAAGGGGCGGCTGGCAACAGTCGCCCTTTTCTTTGCCCTCTTGATGCGTTAAGTCTGAAGCATGTAAATAAAGGATGTGAAGAATGATCGATTTGTTGAAACTTGCCGAATCCCTGATCCCCGTTGCCCGTGCGGCCGGAGAAATTGAACTGAAATACTACCGTGAAGGGGCGGAAGTGATCGACAAGGCGGACGGTTCACCCGTGACGCTTGCAGATCAAGAAGCTGAAAAGCTGATCAGCGCGGCCTTGCAAAAAATTGCCCCGCAAATCCCGATGGTGGGTGAAGAATCTGTGGCGGCGGGCTGCATCCCCGATATTTCCGGTGGACGTTTTTTTCTGGTCGATCCGTTGGATGGCACGCGTGAATTTATTACAGGTGGTGGCGATTTCACCGTCAATATTGCCTTGCTGGAAGATTTCGTGCCCGTCATGGGCGTGATTTTCGCCCCCGTGTCCGATACGCTGTACTACGGCGCGGGTGATAAAGCCTTTATGGCTGTCGGTGCTGAAACACCACGCCCCATTCACACACGTGCAACGCCTGACCAAGGCCTGACCGTCGTTGCCAGTAAACGCCATGGCGATCCGGAACGGTTGGAAGATTTCTTGCGTGATAAAAAAGTTGGTGAGTTGGTTAATCGTTCAAGCTCCCTCAAGTTCTGTGTGATTGCAGCGGGGGAGGCGGATTTGTACCCGCGTCTGGGCCCGACAAGTGAATGGGACACAGCAGCGGGAGAGGCAATTTTGCGTGCCGCCGGTGGCCGTGTGATGCGGTTGGATGGTGCTCCTTTGCAATACGGCAAAAAAGACGTCAAATTCCTGAACCCCGAATTTATTGCGGCGGCCTGAACGGACGTTCAGCAATAAACATTCAACATGCAAGGCAGGTAAAACTGGACCCGAAACCCACCAAAGATCTCACCCAGCGCAGACGTGTTGTTATGTACCTTTTGGGGGCCATTATGTGGCTTCTGGCGGTTTGGGCATTCCTGATGCCGGAAGGCTTTCCACCCCAAGCCTTGCCCGGCTGCGGGCTTCTGGGGGGCGTTCTAATTGCCCTTGGCAGATTTGCACCGGACCGCGTGATTACGATGCTTTTGGGGCCTTGGCCGTAAGCTGGGCGTGCTGCCCGATCAAAGTGCGAATCTGTGTTGCAAGCATGTTGAATGCCTGATCAAAAGCGGCAGTTATCTCGGCCTGCGTACCTGTCACATGTGCGGGATCCGGCGTGGACCAGTGTTTTTTCGCTGCGGGCCCTATAAACACAGGGCAGCTTTCTGCCGCGGCGGCATCGCAAACGGTTACAACAATATCAAACGGCATATCTTTGACATCTTCAAAAAGGATGTCTTTGACATCGTCCCACGACTTGCTTTGCGGTGTACCTGCGGGGATACCATGGCGCGCCAGTGTATCAAGCGCCCCTGCATGGACTTGCCCTGTCGGGTGACTGCCCGCGCTATAGGCTTCAAAATCAGCGTGACCTAAGTGGTTCAACAAGGCTTCGGCCATGATAGAGCGGCAGGAATTGCCCGTGCAGAGAAACAGAACTTTTGTTTTCATGATAAATGCCTTGTATCAAAATATTTTGTTTTCCAACGTAACGCCACACCGACCAATGCGATGAGCACAGGTACTTCGACAAGTGGCCCGATGACTGTGGCAAAAGCAACGGGGGAGGCAAGGCCAAAGGTTGCAATGGCCACGGCAATGGCCAGTTCAAAATTATTACTGGCGGCGGTAAAGGCAACCGCGGTTGCACGCGGATAATCTGTTTTGGTCCAATAGCTAAAGGCAAAGCTGATGCCAAACATCAAGACAAAGTAAATCGACAGTGGCAGGGCAATGCGTAGCGCATCCATGGGCAGCGTCAGCAGCATATTGCCTTTGAGGCTGAACATGGCGGCAATCGTGGCCAAAAGGGCAATCAGCGTGACAGGTGCAATGCGCGGCAGGAAAGTATCATCATACCAAGCAGCGCCTTTATAGGGCCGCAGGTATTTGCGCGACAAGTACCCCGCCAGAAAAGGCAGGCCCAGATAAAGTACGACGCTTTCAAACACGGTCGCAAAGGGAATATCCAGCGTCTGGTTTTCCATGCCCAGCCATGCAGGTAAAACAGAAATAAAGAACCACGCGTATAGACTGAAAAAGGCCAGTTGGAAAATACTGTTAAAGGCCACAAGGCCTGCTGCATATTGGTTATCACCTTCTGCCAGCTGGTTCCAGACGATCACCATGGCAATGCACCGCGCAAGGCCGATGAGGATCAGGCCTGTCATATACGCCGGTTCGTCTTGCAAAAAAACAACCGCCAGCACAAACATCAAAACGGGCCCGATCAGCCAGTTTTGTATCAGGGATGACAGCAAAATTTTCCGGTCGTTAAATACAGCAGGCAGCTCTTCATACTTCACACGCGCCAGTGGCGGATACATCATGCATATCAACCCAAGCGCTATCGGAATATTTGTGTGCCCGATGCTTAAACTGTCTAATCCCGCAGGCAGGGACGGAAACACCGTGCCCGCCAAAACGCCCGCCCCCATGGCCATAAAAATCCAGAGCGTCAGGTAACGGTCCAGAAAGGACAAGCGGGCGGGGCAGGGCATAATGGTATCCTGTTATTAGGCGGTGTTAGCAGCAGCTGGATTTCGGGCGCGTGGAAAGTTCAGGGTCTGTGGGCACGCCGCAGCTTGGCGCAGGGCCTGCAAACATCTGCGCATCTTCCATCGTGTGATAGGCTTCCCAAGCCAAGCCATCGGGGTCTGTTACCCATGATTTTTCGGATTTGGCGTAGCAGCAGGTGGTCTCCCCTTCGCTATGGGTGCTGAGGTTCGCGCTGGAAAGCTGTTGGCGCAGGGCATCCAGTGCCGTGCTGTCATCTACTTGAATGCCCAGATGATCCAGCCCCAGCTTGCCGCTGCGGGTAGAGATGGCGAAATTGATGTAGGGGTCATCCAGCATCCACTTCGCGTAGTCGTCTTTGACCTTCACAGGTTCTGCGCCAAACAGGGCGGAATAAAACTTGATGCTGTTATCCAGCTTTTCGACGCCGATGTGTAAATGCAAACGTTTCATGTCTGTGTTCCTTCTGTGGGGGTGGAGACGCTGCTATCGCAGCAATGCATAATTTCGATGATCGCGCAGTTTTTGGCAGCGTCATTGCGAATGGTTGCCACATCTGCGCGGCAGCAGTTTTCAACCATGAAGCGCATGAGGCCGGAAAAAAAAGTCATATCGGCGCGGTAAATAATGGACCGCCCCTGACGCTCCGTCGTGACCAGCCCTGCTTGCGCCATATGCGACAGGTGAAAGGACAGCGTATTCGCAGGCACGTTCAATGCTGTGCTCAAGGTGCCTGCCGCGGCACCGCTATGGCCGTATTCCATCAACAGCCGGAAAGCCGCAAGGCGGGTTTCTTGCGAGAGGGATGAAAAGGCGGAAAGGGCGTGTTCTGTGTTCATATTTCTATTATTCTAGAAATATCGAATAATGTAAAGCGGTATTTTTAGGGTAGCGTCCATAAAGCTCCCAGTTGACACCCGACCGACTGGTCGGTTATTCTGGAGTTATGTTCGATGTAAACGCCGATTCCCTGTCCACCCGCGACCGCCTTGTTATGGCGGCGGCGGAGCTTTTTATGCGCCACAGCTTTGATACGGTGAGCGTGGATGACCTGTGCCGTGCGGCAGATATTAAAAAAGGCACGTTTTATCATCACTTTCCGTCCAAGAACGATCTGGCCTTGGCGACCTATGATTTCATGTGGGCCTATGCCCGCACCAAGCTGGACCCGTGTTTTTCGCCAACCTTGAAACCGCTGGAGCGTTTGGAAAAATACGCCGAGGCGACCTATGCCTTTCATAAAGAAATGTACGATAAAGAAGGCATTGTCTGCGGTTGCCCGATTTCTGGTGTGGGGCAGGAGAACGATGTGCAGGATGAACGCCTGCGTAACAAAATCAAAGAAACCTTCGATAACCACTGTGCTTATTTTGAAAGTGTTCTACGTGATATGCCGGTTCATGCGGCGCTATCGCCGGAACAGCGGCATGGACAGGCTTACGCCATGTTCTCTTTTGCGATGGGCGTGAAGTACCAAGCCAAAATCATGGAAGATCCGGAAGTGCTGAAACAGCAATTGCTGCCGGGGCTTTTGCGGCTGGTGGATGCGCCGACTACATAGTCGGTTGCCATCTGGAAAATCGAGGGACTGGTACGAATTTTGCATTTAAAAAACGGCCCGAAACGGGTAGCGAGATAGAAAACGGAGCGTGTGATGGTAAAGAATTTTACAATACTGGTGTTGGCCGCAGGGCTGGGTGGCTGGCTGATGTGGTCGGGTAAACTGCCCCTGCCGGAAAAGCTGATGCCCGCAAAGGCCGAAGCTGCCGCACCTGAAGATGGTGGTATGCCACAGGTCATGCCGATCAGTGTTGCCACAAGCCTTGGCATTGATATTACGCGCTGGAGCGAATTTTCCGGCCGTCTGCGTGCTGTGGAAGATGTGCAAGTCCGCCCGCGCATTTCCGGCATGATCGATGAAGTGCATTTCCGTGAAGGCGATATTGTTCAAAAAGACGCAAAACTTTTTACGATTGATCTGCGCCCCTATCAGGCGGCCTATGACCGCACAGCAGCTGCATTGGCAGGTGCCGAAGCACGCGCCCAGCTGACAGGCAGCGACATTAAGCGTGCGCAATCTTTGCTGGATGAACGCGCTATTTCCCAACGTGAATTTGATGAAAAGAACAACGCACATCAAGAAGCCAGTGCCGCCGTGCAAGCGGCCAAGGCAGAATTAACATTGGCTGCGCTGGATGTTGAATACGCTGAAGTGCGCGCCCCGATTACGGGTCGTGTGGGCCGTCCGGAAATTACTGTGGGCAACATTGTGCAAATCGGTCAGTCGATCTTGACAACAATTCAGTCGGTCAATCCGGTCTATGCCGATTTTGATATTGATGAGCAAACCTATTTGCGTTTGATCAAGAGTGTACGCGCCAGCGGTGGCGGGACAGATATGCCCGTCTATATGGCTTTGGCGGATGAAACGGACTTTAACCGCCAAGGGCGCATTCGTTCCTTCGATAACCAGTTGCTGGGCGATTCCGGTACGCTGCGTGTACGTGCGGAATTTGATAATCCGGATGGCTTGCTCACCCCCGGTCTTTTTGCCCGCATCCGTCTGGGTACGGCGGAAAAAACAGCGGCTGTTCTCATTAACGATGTCGCCGTCGGTACGGACCAAACGCGCAAATTTGTTTACACGGTTGATGCGGAAGGCAATGTCAATTACCGCCCGATCAGCACAGGAAAATTATCTCCTGATGGCTTGCGTATTGTGGACAGTGGCTTGGCAGCCGGTGAAAACATTATCGTCAACGGTTTGCAGCGCGTGCATCCCGGCATGAAGGTGATGCCGATGATGGTCTCCATGCAAACATTGAAGCCGGAAGGCGCGCAAGACGCAGAAGGCGCCATGCCACAGGCGGAACAACAACAATAACAGTCGGCGGAATAACGCCGCACCACATACATACACCCGGGGTGTTTCATGGATATTTCACGCTTTTTTATTGACCGGCCGATCTTTGCGGCAGTGCTGTCCATTTTTATTTTCATCGCCGGTGCCATGGCACTGCCGACCTTGCCTGTGTCCGAGTATCCGGATGTGGCCCCCCCTTCCGTTGTTGTCCGTGCGCAATACCCCGGTGCCAACCCGCGCACGATTGCTGAAACAGTCGCCACCCCGATTGAAGAACAAGTCAACGGCGTGGAAGGCATGTTGTATATGTCATCGCAGTCGACAGCGGATGGTCAGGTATCGCTGACGGTTACCTTTAAACTGGGTACAGATCCGGATAAAGCACAGCAGCTGGTTGAAAACCGCGTCCAGCAAGCCCTGCCACGTCTGCCCGATATTGTGCGCCAGTTTGGTGTCACCACTGTTAAAAGCTCGTCCAACCTGACAATGGTGGTGCATATCACATCGCCAGATGGTCGCTATGACACAACGTATTTGCGTAACTTTGCGGCCCTGAATGTTAAAGACAGTATTTCGCGTCTGCCCGGTATTGGTGAAGTTTTGCTGTTCGGTGGCGGTGATTACGCCATGCGTATCTGGCTCGACCCCAACAAGGTCGCCGCACTGGGGCTGACAGCAGAAGATGTGATCGGCACCATTCGCGAGCAAAACGCGCAAGTGGCGGCGGGCGTTATCGGTGGCCAGCCACGCGCGGATCAAGGTGCGTTTGAATTACTTGTGAATGCACACGGACGTTTGCAGTCCGAAGAAGAATTTGAAAATATTATCCTCAAAACATCCGGCACGGGCGGTATTACGCGTCTGAAAGATGTGGCGCGTGTTGAAATGGGTGCGAATACCTATGCCATGGGCTCGCTTTTGGATAACCAGCAAGCCTCCGCCCTTGCGATTTTCCAAGCGCCTGAATCCAACGCGATCCAACTGTCGGATGACGTGCGCACCACCATGGCGCGGCTGAAGAAAACCTTCCCCGAAGGTGTAGATTTTACCATCGTCTATGACCCGACCCGTTTCGTGCAGGCGAGTATTGATGCTGTAATCCATACGTTGATCGAGGCTATCTTGCTTGTGGTGCTGGTCGTGATTGTGTTTTTGCAAACATGGCGTGCGTCGATCATCCCCTTGCTGGCGGTGCCGGTATCGGTTGTGGGTACATTTGCGTTTATGAAGCTGTTTGGGTTTTCTATCAATAACCTGACGCTTTTCGGTCTCGTCCTTTCCATCGGTATCGTGGTGGATGATGCAATCGTTGTCGTGGAAAACGTGGAGCGGAATATTGAAGAAGGCTTACCACCGCGCGAAGCAGCCTATAAAGCCATGCAAGAAGTATCTGGCCCGATTATTGCGATTGCCTTGACGCTGGGCGCGATCTTTATTCCCGTGGCTTTTGTCAGCGGCCTGACGGGTCAATTCTATCGCCAGTTTGCGTTGACGATTGCAATCTCGACCTTCATTTCCGCTTTCAATTCCCTCACGCTCAGTCCTGCCATTGCAGCGAAGCTGTTGCAGGCACCGGGTGCGCCGCCAGATCGTTTAACTAAAATTCTGGATGGTGGCCTTGGCTGGTTCTTCCGTGGGTTTAACCGCTTTTTCAAAGCATCATCTACGCGCTATGAACGCTCCGTCGGCAGTGTTGTAAAACATAAACTTGCCATGTTCACGGTATATCTGATTTTGATCGCAGGCTCTGCTTATCTGTTCAAAGTCGTACCGCAGGGCTATGTGCCCGCGCAGGATAAACAATATCTGGTGGGCTTTGCGCAGTTGCCGTCCGGTGCGTCGCTGCAACGGACCGAAGAAGTTATTCGCCGCATGAGCCAGATTGCGATGGATACACCGGGTGTTGCCAATGCGGTGGCTTTTCCGGGCTTGTCCATCAACGGCTTCACGGCAAGTTCCAGTGCGGGTATCGTGTTCCTGACGCTGGATCCGTTTGAAAAGCGCACCACGCCTGAATTATATGGCGCAGTCATTGCCGAAAACATCACCAAGCAATTGGGCATGATCGAAGATGCTTTCATCGCGGTCTTTCCGCCACCCGCAGTAGATGGTTTGGGTGCCATCGGCGGTTTCCGCTTGCAAGTCGAAGACCGTGGTGATTTGGGTGACGAAGCACTTTATGGTGTTATTCAATCCGTGATGATGAAAGCATGGCAAACGCCGACGCTGGCGAATGTGTTTTCCAGCTATCAGATCAACGTGCCTCAATTGTTTGTGGATATTGACCGCGACCGTGCCAAGCAACTGGGCATTCCGTTGAACAATATCTATCAAACGTTGCAGATTTATCTGGGCTCGCTCTATATCAACGACTTTAACCGCTTTGGCCGTACCTATCAGGTGATTGCGCAGGCGGATGCACCGTTCCGGTCAGAGGCGGCAGACATCGCGCAGCTTAAAACACGCAATATAGCGGGCGAGATGATTCCGCTGGGCAGTGTGCTGACCGTATCGCAAAGCTACGGCCCCAGTGCGTCCGGACGCTACAACCTGTATCGCACGGCGGAGCTGAACGGAGGTCCCGCACCCGGCGTCTCTTCCGGTCAGGCAGAAGCAGATATGATTAAACTGCTCAGAGAAGCCATGCCACCCGGAATGGATTTCGAATGGACGGATTTGAAGTATCAGGAAATTCTGGCCGGGAATACGGCGATCTATATTTTCCCGCTGTGTATTTTCCTCGTCTTCTTGGTACTGGCCGCACAATATGAAAGCCTGATTTTGCCTTTGACGATTATTATGATCGCCCCTGCGGTGACACTCTCGGCTGTGCTGGGTGTGCATCTGACGGGTGGGGATAATAATATCTTTACGCAGATCGGTATTCTGGTGGTGCTGGGCCTTGCCTGTAAGAACGCGATTTTGATTGTCGAATTCGCGCGCGAGCTGGAATTGCAGGGCGAGAGTATTATCAAAGCCGCTATGATTTCCTGCCGTTTGCGTCTGCGCCCGATCTTGATGACGTCTTTTGCGTTTATCATGGGCGTGGTGCCACTGGTCATGTCGACCGGTGCGGGCGCGGAAATGCGTCAGGCTATCGGTATCACGGTATTCTCTGGCATGTTGGGGGTGACATTCCTCGGCTTGTTCCTGACGCCTGTTTTCTACGTTTTCCTCCGGACGATTTCGGGCCGCAAGCTGACCAGTTTGCATCCCGTGCCGGTTATCAAGGTACATTAAGATGAAACGCTATTTATCCATTCTCCTGCTGACCACGGCCTTAACGGGTTGTTCCTTGGCACCCAAATTCGAAATGCCGCAAACGGCAGAATCTGCGACGTTTAAAGAAGCCGCAGAACTGACTGAAACTGGCAGCTGGAAAATTGGTACACCTACAGCCCATGTGCCGCGCGGTGAATGGTGGCGCGTGTTTGAAGATGCTGCGTTGAATACATTGCAAACCGAAGCCGCAGATAAAAACCTCACTGTGCAAAAAATGGTGGCGCGTGTGCAGCAAGCCCGTGCTACGGCTGGTATTGCACGTGCTGATTACTTCCCCGATGTTGAGGGCAGTGGCTCTTTCACGCGTCAAAAACCATCCGCCCGTATGCGCGGCATGGCCCCCGGTGCCAATGTGCCGATTGAAAATACGTTTAACACAAACGTGGTGGTGGGGTATGAGCTGGATTTGTTTGGTCGTGTGCTCAACCGCAACCGCGCCGCCAAAGCCGAAGCACAAAGTGCCGAAGCCCTGCTGGAAAGCACGCGCTTGGCCATGCAGGCGGATGTGGCCGAGATTTACTTTAATCTGCGCGCGCTTGATCGTGAAAAATCCTTGCTGGAACAATCCGTCAAGCTGCGTCAGGATGGTTTGAATATCCTGAAAAAACGCATGGAAATCGGCACCATCACAGAGCTGGATATTTCCGAAGCTATCGTTGATTTGGAAACCACGCGGACGCAATACCAAGGTGTTGTGCAGCAACGCAAAGAAGCGGAACACGCGCTTGCCATTTTACTGGGCCGCGCACCGTCTGACTTTAAATTGAAACCAGCACCGCTTGCCAAGAAAATCCCGTCCATTCCGGCGGGGCTGCCATCTGCCTTGCTGGAACGCAGGCCCGATATTACGGCGGCGCAGTATGTGTTGATGGCAGAAAACGCACGCATTGGTGTGGCGCGTGCGGCGTTTTTCCCCAGTATTTCGCTGACAGGTTCTGGCGGTACGGAATCTGATGTTTTCAGCAAGCTGTTTCATTGGTCCAGCCGCACATGGGCGATTGGCCCTTTGATCAGTATTCCGTTGTTCAGCGGCGGGGAGGCCACCAATACACTGAAACGCCAAAAGGCCGTGTATGAAGAAGCTGTCGCCACATACCGCCTGACAGTTTTAGAATCTTTCCGTGATGTTGAAAACAGTCTGTCGCGCCTCAAAACATTATCGCGTCAAGCGCAGGCGCAAGGTGTTGCCCGTGCCGCATCGGCCCGTGCGGAGAAACTGGCCAATGCCCGTTATGAAACGGGTGATACAGGTTATTTGGAAGCTATTACCGCAAGGCGCAATGCGCTATCGGCAGAGCGTAATGTGATTCAGCTGCAAGGTGCGCGTTTGCAAGAAACCGTGCGCTTGGTACGCGTGCTGGGCGGTGGCTGGGATGCAGCAGCGGTGAAGGCCGCGACGGCACCGGTGTCGCCGCCTGAAGGTGCAGCACCCGTGGTGCCGCCGCGTCCGAAAAGCGGAGCAGATCATGGCAACCGATAACGAAACCGTGCAGCAAAAACTAGCCAAGCTGGAACCGCCCGGCGCGGGTGTGCCGTGGCCGCAGCGCATGGTGATGCGCTATATCTTGTCGCCCTTCGTGGCGGGGCGGTCAGACTGGGCGCAAAACCAGCAAGTGTTCACAACAACCAGTCTAGAAATTTTGCAGTTGCTTGAAAGCCTTGATGACTGGCATATCCAAAAACGCGTCATGGTGCCGCCGCAGACGGGACTGGAAGATAGCTCCCGTTATTGGTCGGCCGTGATGGTGGCTGAGCATTTGATGATTGTCGGCATGGGCATGCGCGATATTATTGTGCGTCTGTCACAAGGCAAAGTGCCCCCTGGAAAAGTCGATACAGCCCGCGTGAAGCCCATCGGTGGCCGCGCGCCGGAACAAGTGATGGAATCGTATAAACAGTTTATCACCACACTGATGTCGCAGATTGATACGGCTGTGCAGGATCGTGATTCAAAAACGGTTTATGATCACCCGTGGTTTGGCCCTTTTACCGCAAGGCAATGGCATTGGGTGCTGGCACAGCATAATGTGATACACCTCAAGCAATTGCGCCGCATTGTGGCGGGCTTGCAGACAAAACAGGCTTGATTATTTAGTCGTCGATAATTTTGGCAGGCGTACCGGCCACGGTTTTGCCAGCGGGTACATCGTGCACCACAATACTGCCAGCGGCAATTTTAGCACCTGCGCCAATCTCGATATTGCCGAGCAGGGTGGAACCTGCGCCCAGTGCCGCACCTTTGCGGATTTTGGGGTGACGATCTTCGGGCTTGAAGTTGCGTCCGCCCAGCGTCACGCCGTGCCAGAACAAAACATCATCTTCCACCACAGCCGTTTCACCGATGACGATACTGGTTGCATGATCCATCATAATACCGCAGCCCAGTGCGGCGCCCGGGTGAATATCCACGCCGAATAAATCCGACATACGGTTTTGCACGTAAAGTGCCAAAGGCTTGCGCCCCGCCTGCCACAAATAATGTGCCAGACGATAGGATTGCAGCGCGTGGAATCCTTTGAAAAACAAAAACGGGCATAAAACACTGGCGGCGGCAGGGTCATGCGTCATGACTGCATCCATGTCGCGGCTGATCAGGTGAT
>JBGTNC010000092.1:0-9721 GCA_041743265.1 Alphaproteobacteria bacterium
AACCCGAAGGCACGACAACCTTCGATGCCTACCTTGAAAAAATCGTCAACCGCGACCGTGTTGAAAAAGGTAAAACGCGGATGTTGAATTATCCCACACTGCTGGGCCGCGTGAGCAAGGCTTATGGCGTAGAGCCTGAAGTGATTGTGGCGCTTTGGGGCGTGGAGACAAATTACGGCGCGATTACGGGTGGTTTTGATGTCATTCATGCGCTGGCAACATTGGCGTATGACGGCAGACGCGGTGAATATTTCCGTGGTGAAATGTTCAAAGCCATGCAGATTGTGGATCAGAAGCACATCAAACTTTCGCAGATGAAAGGCTCATGGGCCGGTGCCATGGGGCAGACGCAATTTATGCCTTCCAGCTTTTTCAACTTTGCCGAAGATTTCAACGGTGATGGCAAACGTGATATCTGGAACACGCAGGCGGATGTTTTTGCCTCTGCTGCCAATTATCTGGCCAAGAGCGGCTGGAAAAAAGGCCAACCTTGGGGCCGTCGTGTAAACGTGCCAAACAATATCGACACAAAACTGTTGGGCGTAGATCAGCGCTATACGTTGCAGTTCTGGAATGAAAAAGGCGTGCGCATGCCGGATGGAAAATCCGTGCCGTTTGAAGGGGCTTATCAAGCATCTGTTATTCAGCCGGGCGGCCCGGGTACATCGGCGTTTATTGTATATGACAATTATCAGGTTATTCTGAAATGGAACAGATCGTCATATTTCGCAACATCCGTAGGGCTTTTGTCGGATCGCCTGAAGGGATAAAAGCGGGGCTAAACCCTATCTTTCCCGTGCAAAATTCGCTATTCTGCAAAGGGTTTAACGCATTTACACGGGAAGGCGCCGCCGCATGACCGATCATACCATTTTTCGTTTCCGCTCCATGTCTACCTTGATGGCCATGGCGGCCGTTTTGATGTTGTCGGGCTGTGCGGAAACGCAGCTGGCTTCACACCTGTTCAAGAAAGCGACATGGGCAGGCTCCAAGGAATCTGCGGGCACGTATAAAGTCGGTAATCCTTATTCGGTGGCAGGCGTGCGCTATCATCCGCGCGAGGATTTTAGCCATTCCGAAACCGGTATCGCATCATGGTATGGCCCCAATTTTCATGGCAAACATACGGCCAATGGCGAAGTCTATGACCAAAACTCGCTGACCGCGGCGCACCGAACACTGCAAATGCCCTCACTGGTGCGCGTGACCAACCTTGAAAACGGTAAATCTGTGGTTGTGCGTATCAATGATCGTGGGCCGTTCAAACGTGGCCGTGTGATTGATGTGTCGAAAAAAGCGGCAACGCTTTTGGGGTTCATCGGTAATGGCACAGCCCGCGTACGCGTAGATGTGCTGGAAAAAGAAAGCCGCCAGATTGCCGAAGCCGCCAAGCGCGGGATGGATACATCGCGCATGTCGCTCGCGGATTTGAACAAGATGCAGCCTGTGAGCGCAACAGCTGTGGCCCAGCAACAGCGTAATGACAGAACACCTGTGCTGGTGGCGACAAATAATCAACCGCAACAAGCACGCTATACAACCGTTGCCACATTGCGCAACGACGCCGAAGCATTGCCGGAGAGTTTGCAGACGCCCTCAATAACAGTGGAAGAACTGGCAGCCCCCGGTGCGCAAGTATCAAGAGGTTGGGGCAACGCCGATGTGCGCCAAGCCAAGCCAGAGACCGTGCCGCCACCCAAGGCAGCAACGCGTGCCGAGCGCGAACAATTTGTGCAGCAGCTGGAGCTGGATAACAACAGCGCCAGCAATACAAGAACTGCCACAGAAAGCATGGCCAGCGGCCAATTGAAAGATGGCCGCTTTATGCCAGACCCTGTTGTGACACAGCAACCTGTGAACCCGACGGGTATTTTTGTGCAGGCAGGGTCTTTCAGTGTGCAGGACAATGCCGTGCGTCTTGGTGAAAAGCTGCGAAGTTTGGGGTCCGTGCAAGTGGATCCGGTCACCGTCAGTGGCCGACAGTTCTGGCGCGTGCGCGTCGGGCCGATGGCATCGGTCGCTCAGGCGGATGCCGTGCTGGATGAAGTCATCCGCATCGGTGGTACCGGCGCCAAGGTCATCAGATAAGAAACGTATAAAAGAATTAAAAAGGAATAGAGCATGACAGGGAAAAAAATCCTGATCGCGGCCATGACAATGCTGTTGGTGTTTGCAACCGCAGCCCCCGCATCGGCGCAGATCGACACAAAAGCCAAGCAAGCGATTATTGTGGATGCGAATACGGGCGTAATCTTGCTGGATAAAAGCAGCGATGAACACATGCCGACCTCGTCCATGAGCAAGGTCATGACCGTGTACATGCTGTTTGAAGATTTGAAACGCGGCCGCGTGAAGCTGGATGATACATTCCTCGTCAGCGAAAAAGCATGGCGTATGGAAGGCTCTAAAATGTTCATCAAAGTAGGTGACAGGGTTAAAGTCGAAGATCTGGTGCGCGGTATTGCCATTCAATCCGGTAATGATGCGGCGGTTGCTGTCGCCGAAGGGCTGGCGGGTACAGAAGAAGCCTTCGCTGCTGCCATGACGACACGTGCGCAAGAATTGGGCATGAAAAACAGTAACTTCAAAAACGCCAGCGGTTGGCCTGATCCTGACCATTATTCCACTGCACGCGACTTATCTTTGCTGGCTTATCGCATCATTCATGATTTCCCCGAGTACTATCATTATTTTGCGGAAAAAGAATTCACCTTTAACAAAATCCGTCAGCCAAACCGTGATCCGTTGCTGGGTAAAGTGAATGGCGCGGATGGTCTGAAGACAGGACATACGGATATTGCGGGCTATGGCTTGATCGGCTCTGCTTTGCGCGATGGCCGTCGGGTTATTTTGGTTCTCAATGGTCTTGATAGTGTGTCGGAACGCAAAGAAGAAAGCATCCGCCTGATGGAATGGGCCTTCCGCAATTTCGAAGCCAAAAAACTGGTCTTGAAAGATGAAGCGGTTGATAACGCCAAAGTATGGCTGGGCAAACAAGCGGTTGTGCCGCTGGTTGCGGCTTCTGATCTTACTATTCTGCTGCCCCGCGCGCGCCGTGGTGATGTAAAAATGATAGTGACTTACGATGGCCCGTTGTATGCACCTGTTGCCAAAGGAGCCGAAGTTGGCAAGCTGCGCGTTGAAGTGCCGGATCAGCAACCTGTTGAGGTGACTTTGCTTGCAGGGGCTGCTGTGTCGCGTCTTGGTGCTTTTGGTCGTGCCAAGCAACGCGCCAAATATCTTCTGTCCGGCCTTGAAGATCAGGTTATGTCTCCATGACAGCGCAAAAGGGTATTTTCATTACACTGGAAGGCGGCGACGGCACGGGTAAGTCTACCCAGATACGTATGCTTGCCGAAGCGCTCACGGCGGCAGGTGTGAATGCCATCACAACGCGCGAACCGGGTGGCACGCCACAGGCAGAGAAAATCCGCAATCTGCTGTTACAGCGCGATAGCGGCACGTTTGACCCGTTGACCGAAGCCATGCTGATGTTTTCGGCACGGCGCGAACATCTGGTCAATAAAATCTGGCCCGCAATAGAGCAGGGGCAATGGGTCGTCTCTGACCGTTTCGCAGATTCAACGCGGGCGTTTCAAGGCCACGGCATGGGGCTGGATGCGCAATTGATTGAAAAGCTCTACGCCCTTGTGGCTGGCGATTTTCAGCCTGATCTGACTTTCATTTTTGATATTGATCCGGAAGCAGGGCTTGCCAGATCCATGAAACAAAAAGGCCAGACGGTAGATGCGACTGAATCCACCGAAGACCGCTATGAGCGTATGGGGCTTGCGTTCCACAACCGCCTGCGTCAGGGATTTTTGGCGATTGCCAAAGAATATCCGGATCGCTGCGTGATTATCGATGCCGCACAAGATATTGCCGCTGTGCATGCGCAAGTGCTGCGCGTAGTGGCAGACCGTTTCGGCGTGACGTTGAAAGAGGCTTTGCATGGCTAGCCTGTTTGCCGACGAAGAAGAAGATATTTTCGATGATCCAGATGTTGATAGTCTGGTCGATGCAGCTGCACCCGCTGAAGCGGTAGAGCTGACGCCGCGCAATAATCCGGATTGCCAGGGTCATGAAGAAATCGAGAAAATGCTGCTGGCTGATTTTTCAGCGGGCCGCATGCCGCACGCGATTGTATTGTCGGGTGCACCCGGTATCGGTAAGGCAACACTTGCCTATCGTCTCGCGCGGTTTTTACTGTCGCAAGGGACAGATGCGGGGGCCAGTTTGTTTGGCGATGCAACGCCGGTTGAAAATCTTTTCGTTGCGGCAGAAAATCCGGTGTTTCGCCGCGTTGCTTCCGGCGGACATGCTGATTTGATGACGGTCGAGCGTGAATTTGATGAAAAACGCGGGCGCTTAAAGAATGATATTTCGGTGGAATCCGTGCGCCGTATTCACCCGTTTTTACGCAAGACCGCCGCAGAGGGCGGCTGGCGCGTGGTGATTGTGGACAGCGCCGAGCATTTGAACCAGAGCAGCCAGAACGCGCTGTTGAAAATTCTGGAAGAACCGCCAAAAAAAACCGTGCTGATTTTGACAACCGCACAGCCGGGCGGGTTTTTACCCACCATTCGTTCCCGCTGCCGCATGGTGCCGATGGAGCCGTTGTCGGATGATGTTTTGAATACGCTATTGGATAAATATGCGCCCGGTTTGGCGGCATCACAAAAATCCATGCTGGTGACCTTGGCAGAAGGTAGCCTTGGCCGTGCCCTGCAATTCCACGAAGACGGCGGCATTGCGCTGTATCAGGATTTACTGCAAGCGGCCGCGACCTTGCCGGATTTGGACCTTGTGCTGGTGCATGATCTGGCGGAAAAATTTGGCAAATTCGGGGCAGAACGTAGCTTTGAAACCGCCCGCGACATCCTGACAGGCTGGTGCGAACGGATCGCCCGCCTGCAAGCCCGTGGCCTGCCATTGACGGATGTATTGCCCGGAGATGCTGAGGTCTTTCAAAGGCTTGCGGGTATATACCCCCCTCAACATTTCCTTGAAACATGGGAAAAACTGACCCGTTTGTTCCAACAAGCGGAGTGGTATAATCTTGACAAGCGTCAGGCATTGATCGCATCTTTCCAGATGCTCCAGAACCCGGATCACCCGGGGCTGTCAATATAACAAGAACAACAGAGCGGAAACGAGCCACATAATGAGCAAACAGCCATTCTATATCACCACTGCCATTTCCTATGTGAATGCGCCGCCGCATATTGGCCACGCGTATGAAGTGATTGGCGCAGATGTGATGGCGCGGTTCAAACGGTTGGATGGGTTTGACGTTTATTTCCTGACTGGCACAGATGAACACGGCCAGAAGGTTCAGAAAATGGCGCAGTCGAAAGACAAGACGCCGCAAGAATTCTGTGATGAAATTTCCGCAACGTTTTCGGATATGTGCGAGAGCTTTAATATTTCCAACGACCAGTTCATCCGCACCACGCAAGATTTCCACAAAGCCGCCTGCCAGAAAATCTGGCAGAAGATGGTAGATAACGGCGATATTTATCTGAATAAATACGCAGGCTGGTATTCGGTGCGTGATGAAGCATTCTATACCGAAGATGAATTGACCACGCAAGAAGACGGCAAGAAAATCTGCACAGCCACAGGTACTGAAGTGGAATGGATTGAAGAAGACAGTTATTTCTTCAAACTGTCTGCCTATGAACAAAAACTGCTGGATTTGTACGAAACCAATCCTGATTTTATCCAGCCCGGTTTCCGCCGCAACGAAGTTGCCAGTTTTGTGAAGCAAGGTCTGAAAGATCTTTCCATCTCCCGCACCAGTTTTGACTGGGGCGTGCAGGTGCCGAATGATCCGGCGCATATTATGTATGTCTGGGTAGATGCCCTGACCAATTACATCAGTGCATTGGGCTATCCCGGAGATGAAAACGGCATGATGAAAAAATACTGGCCGTGCGATGTGCATTTGATCGGTAAAGACATTGTGCGCTTTCACGCAGTATTCTGGCCGGCGTTTTTGATGTCGGCAGGTGTTGAATTGCCCAAACGCGTGTTTGGTCATGGTTTCTTGCTGACAGCGGGGCATAAAATGTCCAAATCTGTGGGCAATGTGATTGCGCCTAAAAACCTGATTGAAAAATTCGGCGTGGATGCCAGCCGTTATGTGCTGATGCGTGAAGTAACATTCGGGCAAGATGGCGATATTTCCTGGCCGCTGATGACATCGCGTATCAATGCGGAACTTGCCAATAACATGGGCAATCTGGTGCAGCGCACCTTGTCGCAAATCAATAAAAACTGCGATGCCAAAGTGCCGAACCCCGGCATCTTGGAAGATGTGGATCATGCTTTGCTGAACCATGCAGGCCAAGAAATGTTGATTGCTGTACGCGGCGAGTTTGAGAAACTGCAATTTAGCCGAGCACTTGAGGCCATTGTGCATGTGGCGCATCTGGCCAATGCTTACATTGATGAACAAGCGCCATGGACGCTCAAGAAAACAAATCCGGAGCGTATGGCAACCGTGCTGTATGTGCTGGCGGAAACCATTCGTAATCTGGGCTTGATCTTGCAGCCGTTCGTACCCGTATCTGCCAATAAAATGCTGGATCAAGTGGCTGTTGCCGCAGACCAGCGCGATTTATCTTTTATCGGCGCACAACACGCGCTGGCGATGGGTACAGAGCTGCCCAAGCCCGAAGGTATCTTCCCCCGTATTGTGGATGAAGAGCCGGAACAACAAGAAAAGTCGGCCTGAGATGTTGGTCGATAGCCATTGCCATCTGGATTATCCGGATTTTGCGGAGGAAGGGCTGCCGGAAATTGTCAGCCGCGCCAAATCCGCAGGGGTAGGCCATTTTTTGACGATCTGCACCCAGATTGCAAAGTTTGACCAAATTCAGGCCGTGGCCAAGGCGTATCCATTTATTCACTGCACCGTTGGCACCCATCCGCACCATGCGGCGGAAGAGGGGGAAGTGAATATCACGCGTGATGAACTGGTGGCACTCACAAAATCGTCCAAGGTGGCAGGTATCGGCGAAACCGGCCTTGATTACTACTACGATCATGCGCCGCGTGATGTGCAGCAGGAAATCTTTACGCGCCATATTGAAGCAGGGTTGGAAACAGACCTGCCGCTGGTCATCCATACACGCGACGCCGAAGAAGATACCATGCGGCTGTTGCGTGATGTGGGGCAGAAAAAGGCGCGCGGTGTGATGCATTGTTTCAGTGGCACGCCATGGCTGGCCGAACAGGCGCTTGATATCGGGTTTTATATTTCTTTCTCCGGCATTATCACTTTTAAAAAAGCGGAAGAGCTGCGCGACGTTGTGCGCCTGACGCCGCCGGATCGTATTCTTGTGGAAACGGACAGCCCCTATCTGGCACCGGTTCCGCATCGGGGCAAACGGAATGAACCGTCGTTTGTTGTCCATACTGCAAAAGTGGTTTCAGATCTGAAGGGCATGTCGATGGAAGATACTTCCCGACAAACGACAGAAAACTTTTTCAGACTGTTCAATAAAGCCGAAAAGGCGGAGGTGTAGAGATGAAAATTACAGTATTAGGGTGCGGGTCTTCCCTCGGCACGCCTGCCGCTGGCGGGTTTTGGGGTACGTGTGACCCGGAAGAGCCGAAGAACGAGCGCAGCCGTGCATCGATCATGGTGCAAACGGAAAAAACCAGCCTGCTGATTGATGCCAGCTATGACCTGCGCTATCAGCTGAACCGTGTGAAACTGAAAGACATCGATGGCCTGCTGATCAGCCATGCGCATTCCGACCATGTGAATGGTATCGATGATGTGCGCGTGCTTGCTTATCACAATAACAAGATGATTGATGTTTACAGCAACCGCGAAACGCTGGACGAGATTGAACGTCGCTGGCCGTATTTGTTTAAATCCAGCAGCAACGGCATCTATATACAGTCGTTCGTGCGTAAGGAAGTCGATAATTACGATAAATTCCGCATTGGTGATATTGATATCGAAACCTTTGAGCAGGATCATACCACCTGTACGTCTCTCGGTTTTCGCTTTGGCAATTTTGCTTATAGCGTGGATGTGGCAGATATGAACGAAAAGTCACTGGAAAAGCTGAAAGGTATCGAGACATGGATTGTCGATGCCAGCAGCTATAACAAAGAAACGGTAATGACCCACGCAAATTTCAAACGTGTGAAAGCCTGGGCAGATATTTTGAAGCCGAAGATGACCTATATCACGGTCATGACCACACATATGGATTACAAGACGTTGTGCGATGAATTGCCATCACACATCCGCCCAGCTTACGACGGTCTGGAGATTGATCTTGATTCAAACATGCGTTGATTGTTAAAGGCGGAAGCTGTTGCCGGTGCCGGGTTTTTTCGGTGCGGCAGGCTTTGCGGCGGATTTTTCATCCTGACCGGTGCCTTTAAGTTCGCCTTTGCGCCAAATCTCGTAACTGCCATCTGGATTGATGACCGCAGGAAAGGGGCCCCAATCAACAAGGCTGGGTGCGCCGGTTGTGGGGATGCTGCGGTGACGTTGGCCGTGGTTCCACCATTCCAGTGTACCATCTGTTTTTTTCACAGCGGGTTCGTCAAAACGGCCGCTGTGCAACTGGCCTTTCTTATCGCGCAGTTCAACGGTGCCGTCTTCAAGAACGGTTTTTTCCGCGCCGCGCATGGCGTTGTAAAATTTCTGTGCAAATGATGTCATGGCTTTGTGCCTTTTAAAAAAATGATGTATCCCATGCTAGCAGGGGTCTGGTTTTATGGCCAATATTTTCGCCAAAGGATTGAAAAATAACCTTTAAAATTCAAACGGGCCGATGGGGGTTTACCCTGTCGGCCCGTTTGCGACTCGTTTTTAAAATTCGTGCCTTAGCTTTGCTTGCGCGCAGAGGTACCGAATTTTTTGGCATTGTCGTTGGTCGGCTTTTTCTCT
Source organism: Alphaproteobacteria bacterium (assembly GCA_041743265.1). Classification (GTDB taxonomy): domain Bacteria; phylum Pseudomonadota; class Alphaproteobacteria; order Micavibrionales; family UBA2020; genus UBA2020. Next base: position 8,921 of record JBGTNC010000092.1, read on the forward strand.
GCCGTATCCAATGCTTTGCCAATGATTTCTTTCAGGCCGACATCGAGCGTCGGGACGGCCATGATGCGTTCCATCTGCTCAACCATCAAAGCCTGACGTTCGCTGTCATAGCGTTTGAACTGGGTGAAAAGTTTGGACAAGCGTGTGGCTGTTTTTGCGTTCACATCGTTCATGTCGATGATGGTATCGGCCAGGAATTTATAGCCGGAGCCATCTTTTTTGTGGAACAGCGTGGGGTTGCCATTGGCAAAACCACCCACCAATGCGCTGACCTTGTTCGGGTTCGTGGCGTCATAGGCTTCGTGATCCATCAGTTTACGGACGCGGTCCAAGGCATCTGCCTGCGGGCGGGATGCATTCAGGCGTAGCCATTTATCAACAAGGTTATTGTTGTTTTTGTAGGTCTGGTAAAAATTATCCAGCATCTTATCCGCAACGGCGACGGCTTCGTCCGGCACCATTTTGGTCATGATGGTGAGGGCGGAGAGTTTTTCCGTCATGTTACCGGCGGTGCTGTACTGGGTTGCGGCATCTTGCGCCACAGCCGGTGTTTCCAGCTTGCCGAGGAAGCCGAGCGAGAGGTTATGCAGCTCGCGGCGGCCCACTTGCGCGGGAACAACGTTGTATGTTTCGCCTGCCGGTGCTTTGGTCTGGTCATAGATGCTCTTGAAATCAGCATCCGCCGCCGCAAACTCATCATAAAGCTCAAAGGTGGCGGCTTCGGCGGCTGTCAAAATCTCGTCGCTATAACGGCGCAATTCCGTGCCGCCCTCGATCAAACGCTGCAAAGCTGCGCCGTTG
>JBGTNC010000093.1:0-3932 GCA_041743265.1 Alphaproteobacteria bacterium
CACACCCGCCAGCGCATCATGCCAAAGCCCCGCATTGCCGGATTTGAAAATTTCCAAAAAGCTGATAAGACCCGCGCCTGCCATGGCTGGAATACCCAGCAGAAAAGAAAAGCGGGCCGCTTCCACGCGGGTCAGGCCCAAGAATCGTGCGGCTGTCATGGTGATACCGGAGCGGCTGGTGCCTGGGATCAAAGCCAGCGCTTGCGCGCAGCCGATTAAGAAGGCGGATTTCAAAGACAGGTTTTCAGCCGTTTTTGTCTGTTTGCCGACCATATCGGCAATGCCCATCAAAACACCAAAAAACAAAGTTGTTGCCGTGATAATAGCAATACTGCGAATACCGCCCGGATACAGGGTATGGATCACAGCGCCCGCGGCAAAGGCCGGAATACTGGCTGCCAATATATATAGTCCCAAACGTCTGGCCGCCGGGTGCTGCGTTTGAGGGCCGCGCAATACCGCCCAGCCGATCTGCCAGATATCGCGGCGGAAATACAGCAAGATGGCCAGCAACGTGCCCACATGCATGGCCACATCCATCAAAATCCCCTGATCGGCAATGCCCAGCACATGTGGCGTTAAAGCCAAATGACCGCTGGAGCTGACAGGCAAAAATTCTGTCAAACCCTGAACGACCGAAAGGATGAAAATATGAAGAAGTGGCATGGTTTTCGAGATGTAACATTGTAAATGCGCAATGTCATGACCCATTGTGCAGATTTTTTGAAATATTATTAAAAATAAATATGCATAATGCGTTTTGTATCGTGACGATCTGGCTAAATAAAGGTATATTGCTGCAGGTTTAACTACCGAGGAAAAAGGCGCATGCCGCTTTTTACAAAAATCTACCGCAGTGTTACGTTCCGTTGTTTTGGCGCGCTGGCACTGGGTCTTGCCATTGTTTCTGTGATTGCCTTCGAACTGGCAACCCTGACTTTTGATGGTGATTTACAATCAGACACGCTGGCAAGTGCCAAGCCCTATGTCATGGCCTTCCCTGAAAACGAAGACATGCTGCGTGACATGGCCACACAAATGATGAAGATCGAGCGCGAGCTGGATCACATCGAACCTGCTGCGGGCAATACGAGCCTGCCGCACTAAAGCATGACTGCGGCGCAGTGCCTGCAATTTATCAGAGATATTTTTCGCTCAAAACTTCCGCGATTTGAATAGCGTTGGTCGCAGCCCCTTTGCGCAAATTATCCGCGACCACCCAAAACACAAGGGCGTTTTTCGCAGAAGGATCTTTGCGGATACGGCTAACGTAAACAGCATCTTCACCGGCAACTTCGGCAGGCGTAATAAAGCCATCTTCCATATCCGGTTTATCAATCACAACAACGCCCGGTGCTTTTTGCAAAGCCTTGCGTGCTTGCGCTGCGGTAATAGGATTTTTAAATTCGACGTGTACCGTTTCGGAATGACCGACAAACACAGGCACGCGCACGCAGCTTGCAACAACCTCGATCGATTTATCGAGAATTTTTTGCGTCTCTACGCGCATTTTCCATTCTTCTTTGGTCTGACCGTCATCCATGAAAACGTCAATCTGCGGGATCACGTTGAACGAAATCTGCTTGGCAAAAACTTCGCGGGATGGCGTGCCGTTGGAAAACAGCGCGCGCGTCTGATTAAACAATTCATCCATCGCTTCCTTGCCGGCACCCGATACGGATTGATAGGTAGACACCACCACGCGCTTGATACCTGCCAGATCATGCAAAGGCTTCAACGCCACAACCAGTTGAATGGTGGAGCAATTCGGGTTGGCAATAATGCCGCGCTTTTTGTACCCCTTGATAGCATCCGGGTTCACTTCGGGCACGACGAGCGGCACGTCTTTATCCATACGGAAGAAAGACGAATTGTCGATCACCACAGCGCCTGCTTTGGCGGCCTTGTCGGCAAAGCCTTCGGAGACTTTGGAACCCGCAGATGCCAGCACAATATCAATGCCCTTGAAATTGAATTTACCGAGGTCTTGCACCTTCAAAACGGTATCTTCGCCGAAAGACACTTCGCGCCCCGCAGAACGTGCAGAGGCGACCGCATGAACTTCGGAGACCGGAAACTCCCGCTCTACCAGAATGTTCAACATTTCGCGGCCCACATTACCCGTGGCGCCGACTACGGCTACTTTGTAAGACATGACATACCCTCGATATAATATTCGCTTATGGCAGCCTATGCTGCCCGTTTGCGGCATTATAAGAGGATTCCGTCAAAGAGGGGAAGAGGATTCCGGCAAAAACAAGCGCTTATTGCGATGCCAGCACATGATAATAGACCAAAGGCCCTTCTCCGCCATTCCGCACACAGGCAGCAGGCGGCGTTTCCATACGGTTGTCACGGCTATGGGCGCTGAAAGTCCAGACATTATTACCTGCTTCGGAATCTGGCGTGGCAGGTTCGGCCAAATTTACTTCGCTGGGTTCGATCAAAGGCTCGGCTGGTAATCCCAGCGCGCGGTTGATCTCCTGACACAAAACAACAGGTATGTTGACGAGATAGGCGAAAACATCTTTACCTTCCGGCCCGTCGGAGCCAATGCCACCCACGAACCAACCCGTATTATCCGCTTTGACAGACTTAAAGCGCCAGTTTGCTGCCGTGCCTAAATCCACAGGCGGTTTTTGATACGCAATCGCGCCACCGCCAGAGTAAAAAATAGATGTCGGCAAAGTACCTTGTTCATTGAAATCAATATCCTGCAGCTGAACGCCGCCTGCCACCAAACGCGCCACGGCTGTACGAATAGCCGCCGGAAATTGTGTTACTTGCGCGGCCGCCATCAAAACTTTTTCTTCTTCAGATGCTTTTTTGCCGGACTGCGATACCACATAAGACAAGCCACCAAACAAGACAACAGCCACCAGCACCAACAACAAGGCATGGCCCCGCTGACTGTCATGCGCAGATTTTCTTTTGCGTGGCATGGGGCTTGTGGAAATCATCTTCGTTTAAACCTCGGCTATGTCAGGGTGTTTTCGGAACAGGCGTGACCTGTGTATCGGGCAGTATATGCTGTATTGGCGGTGTGGGCGCTACTTCATCTTGATATGATGGCGCCTCTTCTGGCGCATCCGGTGTATCTTCAGACCAGCCTTCTTCATCTGGTGGCATCATACGGATCATCTCCGCCTCGGCAGCCGTGGGCACATCACCGGAAATACTTTGGGATACATTCCAGCCGATAGCCAAGCCCGTCGCCAGTAAACATGTTATTAAAAAGGTTTTTTTTGAAATCATGACAAGCTTCCGGTGCCTTGCGGCCCTCTCCTGAAAATCACAAAAATATGCACCCGCAGCTTACCCTGAATTGCACAATGGGTACAATGCGCATTTCTAGAACGCTTTCTTTAGATGCGCCGCCTCACGAATATCCATATTGAATAAAAAAATACTGCACAGCATCTTGGGTCGTTCGTCCGAACCCGCTATAGTGTGGACGCTGAGATGAAGATTCGCCGGCACACGCAGGGGACACATGACAACACACAGCAAGAATACCGGCCCCCTCAAAGGCGTGCGCGTCTTTGATATGACCCGTATTCTGGCAGGTCCCAGCGCTACACAAATTCTGGGCGACTACGGCGCCGATATTATCAAAATCGAAAAACCCGGACAGGGTGACGATACACGCGGCTGGGGCCCCCCGTATTTACAAGATTCCGACGGGCAAGACACAACCGAAAGCTCTTACTATCTTTCCGCCAACCGCAACAAGCGCAGCCTCGCCCTCGATTTTACCAAACCAGAAGGGCTGGCGATTGCCAAGAAACTCATCGGCAGTTGCGATATTCTGTTTGAAAACTACAAAGTCGGCACGCTGGATAAATATGGCCTTGGCTACGACCAGCTTAAAAAAGAATTCCCCCGCCTGATTTATTGCTCCCTGACGGGCTTTGGCCACACAGGCCCTTACA
>JBGTNC010000094.1:0-3666 GCA_041743265.1 Alphaproteobacteria bacterium
GAAGCACCACTTCATCAACAAAGACATCACATTGAAGCGCATGTTACCCCTTGGTTAAGGAGACTGCTATGTTCAAAAAATTATCCGCACCATTGGCTGTAATTCTTTTTTTTACCGCCTCTGTTTTTGCCGCCGCTTTTGCCGCTGATGCACCGCAATGGCGCACCATACCGGAACAAAGCAGTGTGACGTTTCAAAACTCTGCCATCTCTCCCCAGCCGATTGCTACCAATATTGCAAGCGCAACAGTTCAAACATCCACCAGCGGTGATTTGCGCGGCGGCGCATTTTTAATGTCCTTTGATGTCACGGGGCTTTATATTCCTGCCGGCATGATCAATGAAAAAGATCCTGAAAAAATCAAAGCCTTTAATATCCAGCCGCTGACCGCCACATTGTCATCCACCAATATCGGCAGTGGCAGCGGCGGTTATACGCTGCAAGGTGACCTTAAAATCGGCAACATTGCGCGCCCCGTTGTTATCCCGCTCAAAGCCGAAGAGGGGGGCAATGCCCGCATTGGCCGCACGCTGCGCCTGTCTGGCCGCGTCATCATCAACCGCCCGAGCTTTGCTGATAGCGGCATGAGCTGGTTTGGCCCTGGCAACGTACCTGTTGAATTCAGCGTCTTGTCCGTGACAAACCCTGTGGTTGAGGCAGCGCCCACTACAAACCCTGCCAGCCAAAACCCCGTCAACCCACCCCCCGGAGCACCCGCCCTGCTCCCTAACCAGATCCGGCCCCCATCCCGTTAACAGGAGCTTTGCCATGAACCGCATATGCCGCACCACCTGGCTGGCCGCTGCCCTGCTGCTGGCACTCCCCGCCCCCCTGTACGCAGCAGACACAGCACAGCCCGCCAGTACAGCCGCGACAGCAACTGTCTGGCAGATGGATCCCGGCGCCAGCGTCATCATGTTCAGTGGAGAGCAAATGGGCAGCGCCTTTAAAGGCCGCTTTGCACAATTTAATGCCGAGATTGTTTTTGATGAAAATGATCTGGCACAATCCCGCGTCAAAGTCAGCATCAACCCCGCCAGCGCCACTACGGACGATGCCGAACGCGATGACACCATGAAAGGCAGCCTCTGGTTCGATACCGCAAAATTTCCCGCAGCCACCTTCGAATCGACAGCGATACGCAAAACCGGCAACGGACATTTCGATACACAGGGGAATCTGACAATTCGCGACGTCTCGCAATCTTTTACTTTTCCTTTTCAGCTGGACATCAAAACAGATACGGACTCTGGTAAAAAAACCGCCACCATGCAGGCCGCATTCAAGCTCAACCGTTCTACTTTCGGCCTCGGTCAGGGCGAATGGCAAGACACCAGCTATGTTGCGGATAATGTCGATGTGACAATCATTGTCGTCGCCTATAGCCAATCCGCAAGCCCCCGCGAAACAGGCAATACGGAAAGCGGGACAACCCCCGCACAAGCCCCCTGAAGCACCCCTGTCATTTACATGACACAGTCAACTATTTTCGAAAGCCCGAAACGAAGCTTCGCGCAAACTATTGATTTTATGTTTGGAATTTGGGGCCCGCTTACGTTAGATTCAACGTAATGAGAACTTTGTATCACCTATGGCTGCATCCCGCTTCACGGAAAGTGCGTATCGCCCTCGCCGAGAAGAAACTCGACTTCGACTTGAAGATCGAAAAGGTATGGGAACGCCGCACCGAATTTCTGGCGATTAACCCCGCAGGCGATGTACCCGTTCTCATCGAGCCGGACGGCACGATCCTGACCGATAGTCAGGTCATCTCGGAATACTTGAACGAAGTTTACAATACGATTGACCTCATGGGCCGCGAGCCTTTGCAGCGCGCGGAAACACGCAGGCTTGTCGCGTGGTTCGATCACAAATTCAATTCCGAAGTGACCGAGAACCTTGTCGGCGAAAAAATGATGAAGCGCTTCTTGAAAAACGGGGAGCCGCACGGCCCCTCTATCCGCGCGGGTCATGCCAATATTCACTATCATCTGGATTACATCGGCTTCTTGACCGAACGCCGCCGCTGGTTGGCGGGTGATGATTTATCACTGGCGGATGTTACAGCTGCTGCACATCTCTCCGCCATCGATTATATCGGTGACGTGCCGTGGGATGAACACAAGGCTGCGAAAGATTGGTACGTGCGCATTAAATCCCGACCATCGTTCAAGCCTTTGCTGGACGATGTTATTCCGGGCTTTGCACCACCCAGTCATTATCAGGATCTCGACTTTTAACGAGAGGGTATTGTTATGCCTGCCCGCCCCTGTCCTGTCATACCGCCCACGGGCTCTAAAAAACTTTTCTGTTTCGGCTATGGTTATACCGCCAGCTATCTGGCCGAAACCTTACGCGCACATGGCTGGAAAATTTCCGGCACCACCACAGATCCATCCAAACAAATAACCATGATCGACAATGGCATTGATGCCCGCTTGTTTGATGCGGAACATCCCGTGGCTGATCCGTTTGATGCTTTCAGCGGCGTCACGCATATTCTGTTTTCTATTCCACCGGATGCAGAAGGTGACCCTGCGTTTCAGATGCACGCGCATGATCTTCTCGATATTCCCACACTAGAATGGGCAGGGTATTTATCAACAACTGGTGTCTACGGCAACCACGATGGCGCATGGGTGGATGAAAACACCATGCCCGCCCCCAGCAGCAAACGCGGCAGCCAACGCGCCAAGGCCGAACAGCAATGGCAGACGTTGCAGATCAACGATGATTTCCCGCTGCATATCTTCCGCCTCTCGGGCATTTATGGCCCCGGCCGCAGCGCGCTTGATTCGGTCTTAAGCGGCACGGCACGCCGGATTGATAAACCGGGCCACGTCTTTAACCGCATTCATGTGGAAGATATCGTGCAAACGCTCATTGCCTCCATGAACGCCCCGCTGTCAGGGGCGATTTATAATCTGGCCGATGACCACCCCGCCCCCAGCCACGATGTCATCGCCTTCGCCTGCAACCTGACAGGCCGCGACCTGCCGCCGATGATCCCCTTCGAACAAGCCGACGTCGCCCCCATGGTGCGCAGTTTTTACAGCGACAACAAACGCGTGAAAAACGACCGCATCAAACAAGAACTCGGCATCCAGCTCCTCTACCCCGACTACCGCGACGGCCTGCAAGCCTGTCTGGCCGTGGAAGAGGAAATGGCGGGGTTGTTGGGGGAATAACCCCACCTTCAACAGGCTTCAACAGCCACAAAGACAAAGAAATATGAGCGCTATTTTAAACATTAAAAAAACCATCCTCTCTTGGATGTCTCTGGACGCCGGTACACGGGCACAGTTTCATTGTTATAGTGCTTATATCGGCGGGGCCCTCTGCTTTGTCTTGGGGCTCATGCTTCTTGTTTTTCAAGAAAAATTGCGCTCTTTTAGTTCACATGGCTTTTTCTACTACATGGCCTTCGTTCCTTTTCTCTCCGCACTCTTTGCAAACATAGGTGTCGTCAGCTATATCCTGCATAGCAGGCTGGACCTTTTTGACCATCTCACCACATTAAAAGCAAAAGCGCCGCACAGACTCCACAAAAAACTGTTTCAACTATGCCTATACGCGCTAAAAACGCTGCTTATGCAGTGCGTACCGCTTCTCTTTCTCATTTTTATTTTTGGCGCCTTATCCAACGAAATTGGTATTGAATGGCAA
>JBGTNC010000095.1:0-15258 GCA_041743265.1 Alphaproteobacteria bacterium
TACAACGGCGAAGGCAACGCCTTGTTCCTTGAAAAGATCGGCATGTTCAAAGCCACCCTCCCGCAGCATCTCCGTCCGCCCCCGCTCCGCAAATCGCAAGTAAGTGGCGTGATACACAATGCCACCGGCATCGGTATCTTCGTAGTAAACGCGGATGGGGAGGGAATGGAGGTGCATCTTTATTCCTTTGGGCAACCAAATCTTGCGCCCTGTGCAAGGCGGTTGTTTATATCCTCAACGAAGCTATTAAAACTGGGGACAACGCCGTTTTTAATAGCTGCTTCCGCGCAAGATCTCTCAGCTTCATGATGAATACACGCCAAAAAGCTATCGCTGTCTTTTACTTTTTTCGAATAAACGCCAGACGTACCGACAGGAGATTGAACAGGATTAAAGTATGCATGATAGACAGTCAGCGCAAGTATATCCTGCCTTGATGTTTCGTGCGGTAAAGTCAGCCAACCATACCCTACGCTGACGGACAATTCTTCAATTGCTTCAGGTTGCTTATTTTGCACCAGCGCCCAAAGATCATTGCCGGTTTCCCCGCAACTTTTATCAGTGTTTTTCTGAGGCGCGATGATATTGCTCGAACCATCTGCTTGGGCGGTTTCACCCCCTGCCAGCGCAGGAGTACACAACCACAAAAAACAAGATGCTGTCATCAGCATCTTTAGCGCAATAGAAAAACTTTCTGTCTGCAACCGATCAAGCATCGTCATCCGCCGGCGTATCAATCTGCAAGGCCATTTGGCGGTCACGGGCGTTGGCGGGTGGCGTGAGGCCGAGGTGTTTATACCCCGCATCCGAAATCATCCGGCCACGTGGCGTGCGGATGATAAATCCACACTGGATCAAGTAAGGCTCCACGACTTCTTCCAGCACATCGCGTTGCTCAGACAATGCGGCGGCAATGGTTTCTACACCAGCAGGGCCGCCTGCGTAATTATCGGCGATGCAGGCCATATAGCGGCGATCCATGCTATCCAGCCCTTTGGCATCGACTTCCAGTTTCAAAAGCGCGGCATCTGCTTCTTTTGCATCTACAACTGTTTGGTCATCCACGGCAGCAAAATCGCGCACGCGGCGTGTCAAACGGCCCGCGATACGCGGTGTGCCGCGCGAACGGCGGGCAATTTCAAAAGCCCCCGCATCCGTAATATTCATGCCGATGATTTTTGCACCACGGGCCACAATGCCGGAGAGTTCTTCCGGCTTATAAAATTCCAGCCGCAGCGGAATACCAAAACGCTCGCGCAAGGGGCGCGTAATGAGGCCCGATCTTGTCGTCGCTGCCACCAATGTGAACGGCGGCAGATCAATGCGTACCGAACGTGCCGCAGGCCCCTCGCCGATAATCAAATCCAGCTGACGGTCTTCCATCGCGGGATAGAGAATTTCCTCGACCGCCGCATTCAGGCGGTGAATTTCATCGATAAACAAAACATCATGCGGCTGCAAATTGGTCAGGATAGCGGCCAGATCACCTGCGCGGGAAATGACAGGGCCAGATGTTGCGCGAAAGCCCACGCCCATTTCCTTGGCCACAATTTGCGCCAAAGTCGTTTTGCCAAGCCCCGGAGGGCCAAACAGCAGAACATGGTCCAAAGGCTCGCCGCGTTTTTTGGCAGCATCGATAAACACACGCAGATTTTCGCGCGTTTTTTGTTGGCCGATAAAATCTTCCAGCGATAAAGGGCGGATAGAAAGCTCGTCGGAATCTTTTCCCTCCTGGAATTCACCGGATACATCGCGCGGCTTGGGCAGTTCTGCGGTCATGCGCTCAACTCCTTCAGGCTTTCGCGGATTAAATCACCGAGCGGCATATCATCGCCACGGTCACGGAGTACGTTGGCAACAGCACCAAAGGCTTCGGCGCGGCCATAGCCCAGATTGATCAAGGCAGAAACCGCATCGTTGCTAATCGTTTTTGGCACGTCGACAACAGGCATGGCTTTGCCACCTGCACCCACACGGGCCTTGTCTGCTTTTTGCTGAGCCGCGGCACCCAGTGCCATCTTGCCCGCCTTTTCTTTCAGCTCGGTTACAATGCGCAGCGCCAGTTTATCCCCCACGCCATCGGCGCGGCGGAGTGCGGCGCGGTCTTGCGCGGCAATCACCACGGGCAGTTGTTCAACCGCAATCGTGCCCAGAATACCTTGCGCAACCTTGGCACCAACACCCTGCACCGTGCACAAAATCTGGAACCATTCTTTTTCCGCTGCATCGGCAAAACCATAGAGCGTGATTTGGTCTTCACGCACAATCGTTTCAATCATCAAGCTGACCGCCGTGCCGCGGGCCGAGCCCATACGCGCCAGTGTGCGCGAAGACGCATAGACCAAATACCCCACGCCATTCACATCAATAATGACATAGTTCAACCCGACGCTGTCGATCACACCTGTCAGCTTTGCAATCACCTGACACCGCCAGACATAATGCCGCCGATTTTTTCTCTGGTTTGACCATGGTGTGCATGACAAATGGCCACAGCCAATGCATCTGCTGCATCGTGGGAGGCTTCGACGCCTGGCAATAATATCCGAATCATCGCCTGCATCTGTTCTTTTTCCGCATGGCCCGCACCGGTCAGTGATTTTTTGACAAGTGTTGCCGGATATTCCGCCACGCGCAAACCAGCCTTGGCCGGTGCCATCATGGCAACGCCGCGCGCCAGCCCCAGTTTCAGGGCCGATGCAGGGTTTTTATTCACGAATGTTTCTTCAACCGCCGCATGCGTGGGCTGCCACAGGGTGAGCATTTGTGTGAGGTTCTCGAAAATGTGATGCAGACGCTCTGCCGTATCGGCTTTGCTATCCGTCTTGATAACACCATGGGAGATATGCGTCAGACGGTTACCCGAAACATCAATGATGCCCCAGCCCGTGCGCTGCAATCCCGGATCGATGCCAAAAATTCTCAAGACGCCATCAGCCTTTCCATCACTTCATCCGTGACTTCAAAGTTAGAGAAAACATTCTGCACATCATCGCTGTCTTCCAGCAGGTCGATCATGACAAACAAGTCGCTGGCTTTTTCGTGATCCAGTTCGGTCATGGTTTTAGGCTTCCATGTAATACCGCTCGTTTCAGGTTCGCCGAATTTTTCGACCAGTGCATCCTTGACCGCCATAAAATCCTCTGGCTTGGTCGCAATCTCGTGGCCGTCTTTGTCACTCTCCACGTTTTCAGCGCCTGCCTCGACGGCCGCCTCAAATACCTGCTCAACACCACCCACCGATGCCGGATAGACGATGGCGCCAATACGGTCGAACATAAAGCTGACCGAGTTAAGCTCGCCCAGCGCCCCGCCCTTTTTGGCAAAGGCTGCGCGTATTTCGGCGGCGGTACGGTTACGGTTATCGGTCAAGGCCTCCACAATCACAGCCACGCCACCGGGGCCATAGCCCTCGTAACGGACTTCGTCATAATTGGCGGCATCGGCACTGTTCGGGCTGCCGCTTTCGATGGCACGCTTAATACGGTCATTCGGCATATTGGCCGATCGGGCGGCCTGAATGGCCGCGCGCAACCTGGGGTTTATGTCTGGGTTTGGCTGGCCGGACTTGGCCGCCACCATGATTTCACGACCCAACTTATTGAAAAGTTTGGAACGTTTTTTGTCTTGGGCACCCTTGCGGTGCATAATATTTTTAAACTGGGAATGGCCTGCCATGGTTTTGTCTCTGTCATTTAAGAAGTATTAAGAGGGTTACGGTATTATTAAGTTACTCTTCTGTTCTAGCATGATCCATAGTAGCCAGAAAAGCGCGATTTTACTTGATATTTTCATGCCATACTTCTAAATCATAGGCTGCAGTTTAACTCAAAAAATATTACATAATATATTAGATGACATACCAGTTTAAAAACATGAAAGTGCTGATTGTCGAAAGCACACGCGCGATGTCCGACCTGACGAAGTCGGTCCTCATGACATTTGGCGTGACCGACATGCACACCGCTTTTGACAGCACCGAAGGCTTCAACCTTTTTTGCTCTGTCGAACCAGACCTTGTCATCATCGATTGGCTGCAAGAACCAGATAACGGGTTGGAACTGACACGCCGCATCCGCAGCGATAAACGCAGCCCCAATCCCTTCACACCTATTATTCTGATGACAGGTTACAGCCAAAAAAGACGCGTCTTGCAAGCACGCGATTCAGGCATTACTGAATTCTTGGTAAAACCGTTTACTGCCAAGGCTTTGTTCCAGCGTATTGAACAAATCATTGAGATGCCGCGCTACTTTGTTGTCAGCGATAAATACTTCGGCCCCGACCGCCGCCGCAAGCGCGACGCGAATTACAACGGCCCCGACCGCCGTGGTGACGAACAACCGGAACCATTTTCTTCGCCGGAGCGTATTAAAACAACAGTATCCGCCGCACAAAAAGCCAAGGAGACCCTGCGTAAATACGTAACGGACGGCACAAAAGCCCAGAACGAAGGTAACCAGTCATGAGTGAAAACCTTTTTCCGCAACAGCCGCGCGTACGCGACGCCGAACTGATCAGCCCGCCCAACCGCTTAAAAGAAAAAGTAGGCTCCGGCGGCCTTGATGATGCTGTCGTGAATAAGGCGCAGGAATTACTGGAACGCAATACAATCGATTTTGAACCGCTCGCCAATATGATGGTGGATCTTTTGGCAGAAGCCGTCGCCGATGCCAAATCGGGCACAGTCAAAGGTGAAGAAGCGATTGAAACCATGCTCTATCCCGCCATGCAGCTGAAAGCGCAAGGCACCATGTTTCACTACCCGCTGATTACTGACATCAGCCATATTCTGGTTAATTTCCTTGAAACCGTGACCAACATGGACCGCGATGTGATCGATATTGTGATCGCGCATAAAATGTCCATCAAAGCCGTCTTGGCAAGCCACCTGAAGGGCGATGGCGGCAAAACAGGCAAAGAGTTGCGCGAAGCCTTGATGGATGCCTGCACCCGGTATTACAAGACACAATCCGCTTAAAATTCAAAATGATAGATGTAAATCCTAAAGCGATAGATATATCTATAGGCAGATCTGTCCGAGCTTATAATCTACTGGAACTGTTTCGCGTAGACTCTTGAAATCAATAGATCGCGCTGTTCGAGCATGGCCGACATTTCATCCGTGCTGCTTTCATAGGTAATCACAACCATACGCGCAGGATCCGCCACGAAGGCAAGCCCCGCTGCTGCATCATTCACGTCATCCATACACGCAACCTCAGCCGTCATGGCTGCCACATCACCATTCTTTTGGCCAGGCGCCATGCGCTGGGCGAAATCACCTGTGCAGCGCGATTTCATGACGGCGATATAGTTTGCAGCCGCCTTTTGCATATCTTGTTCGGCATTTATCGGCAATTCTTGCACGGCAATAAAGATATCACCCTGCTGCCAGCGCCATGCCTGCACACCCGTTTCAGACGAAACAGCCTGTACCGTTGCAGGTACGCCCGCAACCCCACGCATCCATGCCGTTAAATCCCACGGCAACGATTGTGCTTGCTGCGGCATTTGCGGGTGTTGCATTTGCATATCCACGGCCGGCTCGGACAGGGGAATAGATACGGCCGAAGCCACAGTATTCGCCATTGCCACGTCTTCTGGCTGTTGGCGCGTTGTCAGCATCTCACGCAGCCGTGCATTTTCGATTTCAAGCGCGCGCTCGCGCCGCTCGAAATCCGCCATCTGGCTTGCATCTACCTGCGCTGCCTCACGGTCGGACACCTTCAAGCGAGAGGCCAAAGCCTGATTTTCACGTATCAGACGATGTTTTTCTTTTTCCAAACGCTCGACTTCTTCCAACATGCTGCTGCCCAAGGCCTGCTGGGAGAGTTTTATATCCCTGTTATCGGGCGTATCTGGGCCACGCGCAGAAATTTGTGGTTGCGCAGCTACCTGATTGGCCGCCTGAATGCCGTTCATCTCCGCCGCACCCTCTTCACTTTTCAAGGATGACAAAACAGGTGGCGGCGTATCATCACCGGAAGACACCACAGGGCTTGGCTTCACATTTGTCTTGGCAAAAGATTTACCGGCACCTACTTGCGTGGCACAGGCATCCAGCTGCGTTAAGGCCTGCCCCGTACCGGCAAGCCCAAACGTCAGCTGCTGATTGTTAAACTCAACATAGAGTGCGTTTTTGCTGGCAAGCATTTCATAAAAATCAGGATCATTGCCCATCTGCACAATCAGCACATCTGTCGTGGCGGCAATGGATACCATCATGCGGCGGATCGGGCCTGCATTTAATGTCAGCAAATATTGGCTGCCTGCCGCCAGTGTTTTTTTACCAAAATCAATGGCGATAGAATTTGCACCTGCGGCATCTTGTGCAAACACAAGCGTTAAGCCGCCTGCATAACTGTTTTTCATGGAGCAATAGGATTTACCGCTGGATGATTGCGCCTGAATAGGCCCCACAACCCAATCCCCCGCAGGTTCTGCCGCTTTTGCAACACCCGAAAAAGAAAAGAGCGCTGCCGCGATCAGCGACAGGTTTTTAAAACAGCGATACGCTTGAAATTGTAAAACCATCAGCCTTACTGAATGACCACCGTTTCAAAATCATTTTCGGTACGTGCAGCAGGTGCCGCCTGACCCATATCGAAGCGCATTTGCAGTGCCGCTTGCGGAACTTCACGTGCCGCTGATTTTTGCATCATCGGCGCGGAAGGCTGTTGCATAGCCATGGAAGGTGTAGCAATGCCGCCTGATGCGGAAACTGCATACATCAAATTATCGCCAAGCGACTTAACTTGCGCCGCTTCGAAAGGCTGGCCCGAGTGAAGTACAGCCGAGAATTTTTTGCCGGACTGCACAAAAACCATAGAGGTGTTGTAGCTGTTACCCGGCATCGAGCAAGCCATTGCGCCGACCATTGCTGTACCCGCGTTTGTTTCCGTCGGGTTGCCCATGCTGATGTTTAAATCATTCGGGCAATCTTCTTGATAACGCGCAACATAGGCAGATGTCATAGCGTTGATGTTACCTTGTGCTGGCATTTGCTCATACAAACCACTGATGCTGCCCATGTTCCATTGGCGCACCATCGCACCGTTCTTACCAGCCTCGGCCGGTTGAAAAACGTCACCGCGCACACCGGATTGTTCTAACAATGTTTCCAGCGATACAGGGCTCATGCCCGATTTGGTGCCCACGGATGATTTTTGTACGGGCATCAATACCGGTTTTTGCATGACAGGCTGCACAGGACGCGCAACGCTCGGCACTGTTGGTATTGTCACCGCGGATGCTTTGGGTGCCGGCGAACCTGCTGGCACGTGATGCTTCATAATGCTGTTCAAGAAAGATTCAGCATTATTAATGCCGCCGCTTGCCTTGTTCGCTTTTTGCGGTTGCATCATTGGGCGCTGCAAAGGCTGCTGCGCTGGCGCAACGGGCGTGTAGGAACCAATCGGCGCTTCAAAGACTTCAACCGTCGGCGTACCGGCAGCCGGTGCAATTTTCGACAGCGTCATCGCCATATCTGTACCGGGGATTAATTCGATATCCGGCATAGGCTTTTGTACTGCCACTTTTTGCGGTACAGGGCGCGCAGCGGCTGTTGCCAGTTTTTGCTCCAGCATCGCTTTTTGCTCTTTAAGCGCGGAAATCTCGTCCTCTGCTTCCATCAATGCTGCGTTATTCGCCATAGCCACATCGGGCACGAATGCAACTGCAGCCGTTTTCTCGGCCATACTGGCTTTCAGGCTTTCTACTTGCTTGCGTGCGTCATCACGTTCTTGCTGCAAGCGCATTGCTTTTTCTGCTTCAGCGACACGTGTCTTTTCCATCTCGATCATACGGGCTTCAAGTTTATCAGCTTCAGCTTGCTTCTCTGTAAGGTTTGCAGACAGTGTTGCGTATTGATCGCCCAGTTTGCTATCGGCCTGTGTTGCCGCCAAGACTTTGGCTTTTTCCGCATCCAACTGCGCTTGCAGCGCCGCTGCTTGTTCAGCTTTTGCTGCCAGTTCCGTTTGCAGTTTTGTCATCGCTGTTTTGGAGGTTGCCAGCTTGTCCGCTTCTTGTGCCGACATCACCAGTGCTTCCTCTTTAGAAATCAAGTTGCCTTCCAGATCAGCTTTTTGTTTCTCCAGCTGTGCCAGACGCGTGCTCATTTCCTGACGGTCGGCCTCCGCTGTGTTCAGTTTCTGAGACAGATCATTTACTTTTTTCTGTGCAGACAGAATTTCAGCTTCTGCTTTCGGGGCAACCGTTTCATTAAATGCCAACGCTTGCGCCAGTTGACGCTTCAGACCGTCACGCTCTGCTTCCAGTTTTGCTGTTTGGTTTGAAAATTCCGCTTCGATGTTATCCAGCTTCTGCGCCAGCAGCGTGTTTTCACGCGCCTTGTCCGCTTCCAGCTTCGCCAGTGCGTCGTGCTGTGCTTTCACGGTTGCCAAATGTGCATTGTCTGCAAATTTCTTGGCTTCTGCCGCTTTGGCATCAACCATTTCGACTTTTTCGGCAGCGGGCATCGCCAATTCTTTTTGGCCCGGTGTTTTGGCAGCGACGGCAGCGACAGATGCGGCTGCACCAGCGGTTGCTGCTGTTGTCATCGCCGAGGAGGCTTTCTCAGCAGAGGCCAGTGACTCTTCTTGCAACTTCATCTCGCCTGCGTTGCGGCTCAGAACCAACATTTTTTGCTCGGTCGAGTCTTGCTCTTTGCGCGCGACTTGTTCGCGTACAGCGGCCAAGACTGCAATTTCGTTTTCTTTGGAATGGATCGCTTTTTGCAGCGTGGCTGTTTGCTGCTGTTCCATCTCGCGTGCGGTCAGGCCCTTTTGTTCGGGCAATGCCGAAACAGAGCTGCTGCCCATACCAGCCAGCAGTTTACGCTCAACAACCTTTTTCTCGGTTTCGATTTGGGTGATTTCTTTTTTCTTATCGAATATTTCGTTTTTCAGATCCGCTGTTTTTTCTTCGGACCAAACGATGGCATCCGCATCCACTGTTTTTGCGGCAACAGTTTTGGCAGAAACAGCTTTAGCCGTAACATCTGCTTTCGCTGTATCAGCCGCTGCGACTTTTACCGGTTGTACGATTTCGGTTGTGGCGGCTCCACTGGCTGTTGCAGCCACTGTTTCAGATTTTTTTTCCGCGCCGCTTACAGCTGCGTCACTCTTGCCTGCCAGTTTTTGGAAGAACCCGCCAATCGGCGCAAACAAAGATTTTTTCTCGGCCGTTGCATCCGCAACCTGCTCGGTCGCCTTTGTCTCGGTCATGTCGGCTGCGGGGGCTGCGGGCATTTGTTTTGTTGCCACTTGCTCTGTTTTCGCAGCCGCGATAACAGGCTGTGCTTTGGCAGTTGTATTTTTGCCCACCTCTACCGCTTCAACATCTTCTACTTTCACGGCAGCCATTTGCGGCACACCCTCTTGCGGGCCAGCAAGTTCAATGGAGCAGGAAACAAGTTTTTTGTAATTCTGTTCAAACTTGTTCAACGCGAATTTTGCATCAATGGCTTCGGATGTGAAACGCAGCGTTTTGCTGGTGGCGAAGGAATTATAAAGTGCATCATCTTGCCCGATTTGGATCACCAGCGCGCGCGGGTTGGTTGCTTTACCAGAGAAAGTGCGCGGCATGCCCGTATCAACAGACAGTTGAATTTCGTAATTCTTGCCCTGATTGAACATCTTGTCCTGAAATTCAATCGCCAGCGAGCCGTAGCCATCTGCATTCCGTGCGAAGGCCAGTACGCTTGCTTGATCAAAATGGCTGATCATGGCGCAATATTCGGCACCTTGCGTTTCTACGCTACCCACTTGCCAGCTATCCTTGGCTTTCAAAACCCCCAATATCTGAATGGCAGGCTGAACCGCGAAACTTTGTACGCTGGTCAGGCTCAAAAGAGCGGCAAGAGAAACAGTAGTCAGAGCTGTGCGGGTAGAACGGCGCATGATTTAAGAACCTCGTCGATGCAAGTCATTGAAAATCTATATATAGAATCTAGTGACACATCATAAGGATTCTCGCCTCTTTTGCCAGAGGTTTTTGCCAGAACATCGGTTTTTTATTCACATAACCTTCGACCTGAGACTGTCTAAAACAGTACCGCCCCGCCCGCGTAAGCCCCTTTAAACACAGCGTATTTTTGGCTCATGCACGTTAAATAACGTTAAATAGATGTAGCAAGATCAAGACAGGGATAGGTACCCCGACCAACCAGAGGATAATTGTGCGGCCCATTTTTGCCTCCTTTTTTTGTTTTGGAGCGTCTGATGAAACCAACGTCAGACCTGCTCTAATGTTCCGTCTGTCAGGCGCTACGAGCGGCAAGCTGCTGTTTTATTACAATATTTGACAATATTTGATAATTTTCATATAATTCTACATCGCAACAGAATGGTCTAGATATATGTCACCGCCACAAAAGCACAGCAACAGCACGACAGACACCTTCAATGTCGCAACATCTGCGCCCGTTGAAGAACGCAAAGCGTTGTTTGCGGCGATCCGCGCAGACGATGCGGCCGCTTTGCAGGCCATACTGCAAAAAACACCGCAGGCCGTTTTCTGGCACGAACCCTTTGCGCCGAGCGATAACCCCTTTGCCAAAGACAATACCCCGTTGATGGTCGCCGCACAGGAGGGCAAAGCACAGGCCGCCCGCACGCTGCTGGATAATGGCGCCGGACAAACCATGGATGCGCAGAACAATCGCCAATGGACAGCCCTGATGTTTGCAGGCTGGCATGGCCAGGCTGATATCGCTGAAATGATTTTGTGGCATGGCGCCGATACGCATTTAACATGCGAAAATGGCCACGATGCGTACAACATGGCGTCTATACGTGGCCATCAAAACATTATGCGCGTGATTGATAAGCACCGAAATCATACGGACGGTGCCGCTGCCTTCACCGAAGGCACGCAAAAAAAGCTGCAAACACTCAAGCCTTTGCAGTTTAAAAAACGTATCTAGCAAAATTTAAAGATTAATCCAGATCTTCGTAGGCCGCTTTTTTCTGCGGCGCGTCGTCTTGTTCTGCGTTCAACTTATAAGACAAAGATGCCTCAAGGAACGAGTCCAGATCTCCGTCCATTACGCCTTGTGTATCGGATGTTTCATGACCTGTGCGCAGGTCTTTGACCATCTGGTACGGGTGCAAAACGTATGAACGGATTTGGTGGCCGAAGCCAATTTCTGTTTTTGCGTCTTCTTTTACCTGACGCTCTGCATCGCGCATCTGCTGTTCACGTTCAAACATTTTCGCTTTCAGCATTTTCATGGCTGAGTCACGGTTTTTATGCTGCGATCTTTCGCTCTGGCAGGCAACGACAATGCCTGTTGGCAGGTGCGTCAACCGCACAGCAGAATCCGTCTTGTTCACGTGCTGGCCACCTGCACCGCCGGAGCGATAGGTGTCCACCCGTAAATCTTTCGGATCAATCGTGATTTCGATATTGTCATCTACAACAGGCGTGACCGCCACCGAGCAAAAGCTGGTGTGACGGCGCGCGCTTGAATCATACGGCGAGATGCGTACCAAGCGATGCACACCGGATTCAGACTTCAGCCAGCCGTAGGCATTCGGCCCTTTGATTTCAAGAATGGCAGATTTAATGCCAGCAACATCGGCATCCTGTTTATCCATCAGTGACAGCTTGTAATCATGCTGATCCGCCCACCGCATATACATGCGGAACAACATGCCGGCCCAGTCGGCGGCTTCTGTACCACCGGCACCGGCGTTGATTTGTAGATAGGCATCGCTGTTATCCATCTCGCCAGACAACAGGCTTTCAAGCTCGCGCCGCGCCACATCGGTTTTAATGGCTAACAAGGCTTTTTCAGCCTCGGCCACCAATGCAGCATCGCCTTCCATTTCGGCCAGCTCGATCATATCGATCTGGTCGCTCAGGTTGGTTTCAATGCTACGTACACCATTGATCTGGTCTTCCAGACTGGTGCGTTCTTTTAGGATTTTTTGGGCGCGTTCTTGGTTTTCCCAAAGCGTAGGATCTTCGGCAAGCGAATTTAATTCCGCAAGTCTATGAACGGAACGATCCCAGTCAAAGATGCCTCCTCAGCAGTCCGAGGGAGGATCTGATGTCCTCCACCGCTGCTTGGATTTCGCTTTTCATCGCTAACTCTTCTCCGTCTTTGAACGGGCTTTAACTTCAGGCTGCTGCCTGCTGCTCCACCACGTCCATGCCTGCCATATGCGTAATCATTTTTTCAATGAAAGCATTAATGTCAGCATCTTCGCCTGTCATCAGCGGGCCGTCAATGCATTCTGTTTCGCCGTTCCAGACAGCGCCGGCAGCGAGCAGAATTTGATGCGAACGCTCAGGACCTGTCACGTTATAGCCTTTGGCCAATTCGATTTTGGCGAGCAGTTCAACAGCATCACCCATGAAAGTCATCGGTTTGCGTGCTGTCATGAAACTTGCAATGATACGTTCAGCATGTGGGTTGGTACCCAGTTTTTGAACGCTGCGTGCGCCCGACGGTACGATCAAGGCATCAAAATCGGAACCCAGTGTGATGCCGATTTGCTGATCAACGGGGAAATACAGGCCCCAACCATTGGTTTGGCTATTCCAGCTGTTAACGAGACCACTTTCGGTACCGACTGTTTTAACAATCGCGCCCGTCTTGACGAGGTCGCGCTGCACAGTAGACATAACGGCTTCATCAACACCGTTGGAAACGAGGATAAGAACTTTGCGGCCGGATAATTGAGCGTCCATGATATAACTCCCTTTGTTATTATTGATTATTCTCGGGTACTCGGGATTGGCGACTGGATCCGTAAGGATATAGAAAAAGTGCCGCCTTTTGAGATAGTTGGCAACATAATGGCTTTAAGGTAAAAGAGTCAAGGTTTTTATTGAATACGGAATATACCTAAACCACAGCAATATCCCAGTTTATCTTATGAATACAGCAAGTTACATAACGCAAGCCGATACAAAGAAACACGGGAGCAAGCAACCCTGCCCCCGTGTTCAATTACTTATTAAAAAGTATTCAGTCGTTAGAAAGATGGCTTTGGCATGTTTTTAACAAAAGCCACCCGTTCTTCCGGCGACATATCGGCCGCGAGCTGGATAATTAGCTTCTGGCCATCTAGCTGCACCTGATTCACGGCATCGCGCAGATCGGCAAAGGCTTTATCCAAGGCTTCGGCATCGTAATCTTCCTGTTCCAACAATTTGCGCACTTCCTGACGCTTGGCGCGGATGCCTTTGGCCTGTTCCTGGATAGCGGGCCATTCTTCCTTGAACTGCGCCTTGGCTTTTTCACGCGTTTCGGGGCTGAGCTGCTGAAAGCCTTTCATGGCTGTCACAACTTTTTCTACACGATCTCCGCGCACGCTATGGTCACCGCGCCCCCAGACGACACCGCCCAGAAAAATATTTACGCCAAGGGACAGGAACAACAAAATGCCCACCCATGATTTGTTACTTTTGCATGCTGTTTTATCGTTCATGTCCAGTCCTCCCATCCAAATTTACCGTCAATGAGTGACGAAAGCTCCGTACCATCGGCGCTATTATCTTGCGGTATATCTGCCTTCCCCACCACTGTGCCCATCACAGCCAGCACAGCAAACACCGCAAACTTGAAAGCAAAGGCCGCTTGCCAATCGCCTAACAATCTTGCCGGATCCAGCCAGAGGCTACGCTGTTTTTGCACAGGCGTTTCATCTGCCAATTGCGGCATGTGCGGGGCGACAGTCATAATCCGCTCATAAAGCCCTGCCGGTGGCTGATCATCCTGCAAGGTGCGGATGACATTCATAAAATCATCTTTGTCCTGTGTCATCGTCCGTCTCCTTATAATCCTTCCAATACGGGGCGCAGTGCTTTGCGCGCGCGCACCAATAAACCTTCAAGCGCTTTGATATGCGTATCCATCGCCTTTGCCGCTTCTACGTTTGTCAATTCTTGCAAGTAACACAGCGTGACGGCCATACGTTGCCTTTCAGGTAAAATCTTCAAGGCGCTGCGGATTTTTTGTTTTTTTTGTTCATCCGCATATTGGCCTTCAGCATTTTTTGCGTCATCGATCAGCGTTTCTATCTCTGCGCCTGAAAAAGGTTGTTTGCCTTGCTTGCGCAAATGATCGTAACAACAATTCACAATAATCCTGTGCAGCCATGTGGTGACCGCCGCTTCACCGGGCCGCCAGCGCTTGGCGTACATCCAGACCCGCATAAAAACATCCTGCGCCACATCTTCGGCATCTGTCTGCCGGTACACCATGCCGCGCGCGGTGGCGTAAACGCGGCTCAAGTGACGCTTCACCAGAAGATCAAAAGCCTGTTGGTCACCCTGTGCAACACGCAACATCAAATCCTCGTCCATCAGGGCGCTGCTTTTGCGGGCGTCTGCATCAAGAGGTTGCGGTTGTGAGGACATTTGCACTTTCTGTTTTCTTTGTAAAAGTGGCGGGAGAGGAAAAAGGCTTCAAACCTCGCCCGCCGGCTTATTACTTATTCAGTTCGTACGTCACGCTGCCGCCACGGGTGTTGCCTTTATAATTCGTATGGCTGCCTGTGATTGTATTCGTATCTTTATCGTGTTGATAGCTGCTTTCGCTGTCATAGGTTTTACCGTTGGCTGTCGTGACACTATGCGATTTGGTGACACCACCCGCCGAGCGCGATACCTGACTATCATATGAACCCGCTTTACCATCGCCTGTTTCCCATGTGCCGCTGCGCTGGCCATTAGATGCAGTACCTGTGCCCGTGACCGTTTTACCATTTCCACCCGTTGCTGTCTTGGTATAGGCCTTGGTGTCTTTGTCATACGATGTTGCTGTTTCATACGACTTGCCACCATAACCCGTTACATTCTTGTTCATGGTTTGGGTGTCTTTATCATACCCACCCGTGGTGGTGCGTCCGTATGTTTTGCCCTTGGATGTCGTCACGTTTTTATCTTTGCTATAACCCTCGCCTTTTTTATGACTGGATTTTTTACTGAACGTGCCCATGTTTCCTTTAGCTGTTGTATAGCCGCCACTGCGGCTACGCTCGCGGGCTTCGGCATCTGTGGCAGACGCCATGGTCACAGCCCCCACCATGGCAACCGCCAGTGCGATACAGCTCGTTTTGTGCCAAAGGGATGAGGTCGCCTTTTGTGTGCGGTTGGTTGTGGACATGATACGCTCCTGTTTACCTTTTTAATAAAAGCCGGCTTGTTGCCCGGATAACCATGATACAGCCGCCAGCGCAAAACCCCTGCGCTACACTGTGAATAAATATAACCATATAAATCAATAGCTTAACGGAAATAAGC
>JBGTNC010000096.1:0-3399 GCA_041743265.1 Alphaproteobacteria bacterium
TGCCATGACGAAGACTTACGCGATGGCAGCGGCGAGTATCTTATCCGTGACAATCGTGCCTGTTTTAATGTTGTGGTTCGTACGCGGAAAAATTAGGCCGGAAAGCGATAATATACTCACGCGGTTTTTTATCGGGGTATATAAGCCCGTTCTTGACTTGGCTTTGCGGTCAAAAAAAGTTGTTATGATGATTGCAGGTATTGTTCTTTTTAGTGCGCTTCTGCCGGCCATGCGCACGGGAACGGAATTTATGCCGCCTCTTTATGAGGGAAGCCTGCTTTATATGCCCATGACGGTGCCGGGCATTACACCTGCCAAAGCGCGGGAAATTCTTCAGGTGACCAATCGTATGTTGATGGCTGTGCCAGAAGTAAAACAGGCTTTCGGTAAAGCAGGACGCTCGGACAGTGCGACGGATCCCGCGCCCTTGCAAATGCTGGAAACATGGGTTGACCTGAAACCGCGTACAGAATGGCGTGATGGTATGACGCCAGAAAAACTGGTGGCGGAAATGGAAAAAACGGTCAATCTGCCGGGGATGCGAAACGTGTGGGGATATCCCATTAAGATCCGCACGGATATGCTGTCAACCGGTGTGCGCGCGCCAATCGGTATTAAAATCTCTGGTGCAGACCTTATTGTGATCAATCAAATCGCTTTTGATGTGGAAGCCGCCGTTAAAAAGACGGAAGGCACGCGTAGCGCAATTGCCGATCGTATTCAGGGCGGGAAATATATCGAAATCATACCAGACAGGCGCAAACTCGCGCAGTACGGCATCAGTCTTGGCACGATGCAAGAAGTCGTTCAGACGACGCTGGGGGGCATGGTGCTGGAAGAAACGGTAGAGGGGCGCGAGCGCTATCCCATCACGCTGCGGTATGATCGACCGCACCGTGAAACGGTTGAGGATCTAGGATTGGTATATGTTTCGGCGATGGATGGTCGGCAAATTTCTTTATCTGAGCTCGCCCGCATCAATGTCACAGAGGGGCCGTCGATGATCTCATCAGAGAATGCGCGGCTCACGGGGCTTGTCTTTGTGGATTTCGAAGCAAGCGATCTCGGCGCATACATTAAAAACCTGCAACAAACACTCAGTCAGGTCAGCCTGCCTACTGGCTATACCCTTAAGTTAGTAGGTCAATTCGAGCAAATGGTGGAGGCAAGGGGGCGGCTTATGATTGCCGTACCAGCAACGCTCTTGATTATCCTGACCTTGCTTTATATTCACTTTGGGCAGTGGACTCGAACGTGGCTCATTATGCTGGCGATACCTTTCGGATTGAGCGGCGGGCTATGGAGTGTCTGGCTTGCTGGATATAACCTTTCCGTTGCTGTTGCTGTGGGTTTTATCGCTTTGGCAGGGATTGCTGTAGAAACAGCCATCGTTATGCTGATTTATATTGACCACCAAATGCGGGATCATCCACCCAAGAACGAGAATGATTTTATTTCTAACATCAAACACGGTGCCGTCTTGCGCGTGCGGCCAAAGTTGATGACTGTATCCGTTATCATATTTGGCCTTATTCCAATATTCCTGACGGAAGGCCCCGGCAGTGACGTCATGCGCCGTATTGCCTTGCCGATGTTAGGAGGGATGTTGAGCACAACGGTTTTAACGCTTCTTATCATTCCAGTCATTTACGCTGTTATGATGCGTAAAAAATGGGAATAGATTTTTTTTTGAAGTTTTATGCAGGGTAACTATAAAAATAACTGGCGGAGAGGGGGGGGGGATTCGAACCCCCGATGGGCTTGCACCCATAGCGGTTTTCGAGACCGCCATGGTGCGCTTATCCAATTGATAATAAAGGGTAATTTATTTCCATGGGTTAAAGTGTGTAAGGAAATGTGTAAGTTTATAATCTTTTTTTATTTTAATTTTGCTTGTTAGACAAGAGGTTCGTTTAACTATGCGGGTTAAATTTTATTTGAAAACAAAGGCCCTGCGTATGGGCAGCTGGTCTTAGGTTAATTTGGGCTTGATGCGTATTAGCCACCCATTTGACGATGCTGAGGCCAAGTCCTGCGCCACTTTGGGATTTGTCTGACCGGTAAAACCGTTCAAAAATATGGGGCAGGTGTTTTTCTGCAATGCCGGGACCGGTGTCTGTGATGCTGAGGTTTATATCGCCACTTTCGTTTTTCAAGGATACTGTAACGGTGCTGTCTGCATTGGAAAATTTAACAGCATTATGCAGTACATTGCGTACCATCAAGGCTAAAGCATGGTGTACACCTTGAACCACCTGGGGCGTATCGGCAAGATCGAGTGCGATGTTGACCTTGCGGCTTTGCGCATAGGAAGCTAGCGCCTGTGCCTCCTGCTGTACAAGGGAGCAGAGGTCGACAGGCTTCGCCGCACTGTGATCCCCCTGCAGGCGAGCAAAGGATAGCAGGGCATCAGTCATATCCGCCGCTCGGTCAATGGCAGCTATTAGATTTTCTAGGCCGGCATGCCCCTCATCACTAAGATTTTCAGACCGGAGCAGTGTTTGCGCCTGTGTTTTAATCGCGGCTAGCGGGGTACGCAGCTCGTGCGCGGCGTTGTCGGTAAATTCACGTTCTCGTGCAAAGTTTTGCTCGATCCGGCTGAGCAGGCCGTTCAATGCTGTCACCAGCGGACGGATTTCTGACGGAATATTAGTGAAATCAATCGCTGACAAGTCGTCGGCGCTGCGTGCATTGACTTTCCCTGATACGCGCACAATTTGGCGCAGGCCAAAGCTAGTGCCCCACCAGATAGCGGCGACAGAGCCGAGCAAGAATAATATGCCGGGAATCATTAAACTATTGAGTAGTTGAAAGGTGAGCTCCCGCCGGATATCGTATTTTTCGGCAACTTCAATCGTGAGGCTGCGTTTTTCGTCCAGAAAGGTGTAAATACGCCAGTCATGACGGCCTTTTTTATCCCTTTGTAAGTCGGAAAAACCGGGTGGTAAGAAAACATTCTGCATATCCGGCCCATCCAGAGATTGGGTTATGACGTCGCCTTTTTTTAAGATGCGGTAGGATATTTTACGCTCGTATCGATGTGCCAAGCGCATATCCTTGGCGCGTTCCATACCGGCGAATTGATCAGGTTGGGCATCGGCCACAGGCATGGAGGCGAGCGAACGCGAGAATTGAACGAGCGTGGCGTCATAAACTTCATCTACTTCATGGTAAATAAAAGTAAGTGCCAAAACGCCCGAGAACAAGGCCATCACGGCCATTTGCAGCAACAAAATGCGCACCAAGCGCCAACGAAGAGAAAACGCTTTCATTATTCGATCACATATCCAGTATTGCGAATTGTTTTAATAAAATCTTTGCCTAGTTTACGCCGCAGGGCTGAGATATGAACCTCTACCGTATTGCTTCCAATATCATCGCTGCTCCAGTCATAGATAG
>JBGTNC010000097.1:0-4068 GCA_041743265.1 Alphaproteobacteria bacterium
CTGTACTGGCTTTTGCCAAAAACGAGTGACGAAAAACCCCTACAATACCGTCTACTCATACTCACAATAATTTCTCTATTGCTGTTGTCTTATATAGGGCTGGGCATACGATGGGAGGCACTCGCCTTATTGACGCTGACAAGCGCCCTACATCTATACCTTTTATATTATTACGATAAAAAATGGGGCTTGCCAAAAGTACCCGTTATGCCCAAAGAAAAGTAAAAACTTACAATGTAGCCCTATTTCTTCCGCGGCTTCTCCGCCGTCTTCAGCTCTTCCACATCAGTGCGGAGTTTAGCGATGTCGCGGTGGACTTTGCGGAGCAAGGCCATTTCTTCGGAATGATCTTTGTGGGCGCGGGCGTTGCCTTCTTCTTCGTGCATCAAGGTCATGCCATCAACGATGATACCGATAAACAGGTTCAATACCGCAAAAGACGTCACGATAATAAACAGCACAAAGAAAATCCACGACATGGGGAAATACGCCATGGTGGGGCCTGCGATATCGTCCACCCAGCCTTCCAGCGTCATAAGCTGAAACATCGTGAACATGGAAGCGCCGATATCGCCGTATAATTTTTGCATATGCGGGTCATCGACCACGCCAAACATCTGCGTGGTCATCACTGCTGCCACATAAAAAATGACCAGCAAGATCGACATAACAGACGCCATGCCGGGAATAGCTGCCAGCAAAGCCGTCACAACACGGCGCATTTTGGGTACAACCGACACCAAACGCAGCACACGGAAAACGCGCAACGTCCGCAAGACCGCAAAAGGCCCGATGGTGGGCACCAAGGAAATACCGACAATCACAAAGTCGAAAACATTCCAGCCATTTTTAAAAAACCGCCCGCCGCAGGCAAACAGCTTGAGCAAAAGCTCCAGCACAAAAAGCGACAGGATAAAATGGTCGAGGCCGCGCAGCAACGGGCCATAGGCCGCCATGGCCGCATCACTGGTTTCCAGCCCCAAGGTGGCGGCGTTGATCAAAATCAAAACCGTGACACTATGCATGAACCAGCGTTGCTGGACCATTTTTTCAATACGGGTGCGCCACGCTGTCAGCATTTGCATGTTGCTCCTGCGGGATGGGAAAAGTATGGGGACAGCTTAAAGATTATTCCACTTCAACCGGCACACCGGGTTTGTGCTTTGCAACACGAATACCGAGGGCAGATTTGATGTGGCTTACGTTCGGCGCTGTCGTCAGATGCGTGGTCAGGAATTTCTGATAGGCATCCCAGTCTTCGGCGACGATTTTAATGATATAATCCGCCTCGCCCGAGACCAGATAACATTCGCGCACCAGCGGCCAGCTGCGCACGAGGTCTTCAAACTTTTTAAGATCTGCTTCTGCCTGATTGGACAAACCAACCTGTGCGAAAACAGTGACACCAAAGCCCAAGGAGTTTGGATCGATATCGGCATGATATCCTTTGATGACCCCCGCTTCTTCCAGTGCGCGTACACGGCGCAGGCATGGTGGCGCGGAAATACCGGCACGTTCTGCCAGTTCCACGTTTGTCATGCGGCCTGTTTCTTGAAGGTCATGAAGGATTTTGCGATCGATGCGATCTAATTTAACTTTTGGCATGGGTAATTACCTGATGAAAGGTTAGAATCAAACTCTGTAATGTAATAATATTAGCATATACTGATTACAATAGAAATAAATCGACCATAAAACTTTAAAAATATTTCAGGATGCCGTTTGTCAAACAGTGGCAACGGGTTATACTTAATCCCGAATAAATCTTTAAATTCAGGAGCTTGAATTGTCAGAACGCCCGCCCCTCTGCTGGGTCGTGACCGAAGGTATCGCCGGCACTGAAAATCAGTGCCTTGGTGTGGCCGAAGCCATGGGCCTTCAGGCGGTCGTTAAGCGCGTCAAACTGCGCTGGCCGTGGAGACAGCTAAGCCCCTGGTTGAACCTCTGCCATGGCCACGCCTTGGCTTCTGGCAGTGATCCTATCGCCCCACCGTGGCCCGACCTGATCCTCGCCAGTGGGCGAAAGGCAGTGGGCATGGGGCTGCATATCAAGCAGCAAAGCGGCGGCAAAAGTTTTCTGGTCAATATTCAAGACCCGCGCATCAACCCTGCCCGTTTCGACCTTGTGGTGCTGCCCCAGCATGACCGCACACGCGGGGATAACGTGCTGGTCACCACCGCAGGCCTGCACCGTGTCACAGCCGATAAACTGGCCGCAGGCGCCGCCGAATGGGGCCCCAAACTGGCCCAGCTGCCCAGACCGCGTGTTGCCGTGATGATTGGCGGCAATAGCCGCGCCCATCAAATGACTCCGGAAAATACAGATGCCCTTGCCCGTCACCTGATGCAATTGGTACAGGCACAAGGTGCTGGGCTTATGATCACCGCTTCCCGCCGCACAGGCGAAGACAATACGCGTCACTTGCGCGAAAAGTTAACGGGCGAGAATGTCTTTTTCTGGGATGGTCAGGGCGATAACCCCTATTTTGGTTTTTTGGGGCTTGCGGATTATATCATTGTGACGGAAGACAGTGTCTCCATGGCTTCCGAGGCGATTTCGACAGGCAAGCCCGTCTATATCGCCAAGCTGGATGGCGGGGCGACACGCCTCAATGCCTTCCACCAGTTGTTACAGGAGCAAGGCTTTACCCGACCCTTTACAGGGGAATTAGAGGCATGGTCTTATGACCCGCCAAACGATACCATAAAAGTCGCGGAGCGGATTCGCGCGCAGATGAAAGGAAATTTATAATCATGTCCAAAACACACCGCACCAAAGTGCTCATCATCGGCTCCGGCCCTGCTGGCTATACAGCGGCCATTTACACGGCGCGTGCGAACCTGAAGCCTTTGCTGGTGGCAGGCATGCAGCCCGGCGGCCAAATGACCATTACAACCGATGTTGAAAACTACCCCGGTTTCGCCGCGCCCATTCAAGGGCCATGGCTGATGGACCAGATGAAAGATCAGGCAGAACACGTCGGCACCGAAATGGTCAGCGACATGATCACGAGCATCGACCTTAAATCGAACCCGAAAAAAGCCATCGGCGACAGCGGCGATATCTATCTGGCAGACTCTGTCATCATCGCCACAGGCGCACAAGCCAAATGGCTGGGCTTGCCGTCCGAACAAACATACCAAGGCAAAGGCGTTTCTGCTTGTGCGACCTGTGATGGTTTCTTCTATCGCGGGAAAGAGGTTGTGGTGGTCGGCGGCGGTAACTCGGCTGTTGAAGAAGCCCTGTTCCTGACCAATTTCGCCACCAAAGTTACCGTGGTGCATCGCCGCGACAGCTTCCGCGCGGAAAAAATCATGCAAGACCGTTTGTTTAAAAACCCCAAGATCGAAGTGATCTGGGATAGCGCGCTGGAAGAAATCACCGGCGACGGCAACGTGGTCACAGGTGCCAAAATCAAAAACGTAAAAACCGGCCAAGTGACGGATTTGAAAACCGATGGCGTGTTTGTCGCCATTGGCCACAAACCCTCCACCGAGCTATTCAAAGGCCAGATCAATATCGACAGTGACGGCTATATCATCACCAAGCCAGATTCCACCGAAACCAATATCCCCGGTGTTTTTGCCGCAGGTGACGTAAAAGACAAAATCTTCCGCCAAGCCGTAACCGCTGCCGGTATGGGCTGCATGTCTGCACTGGAAGCCGATAAGTTTATCGCCGCACTGGAAGCCAACCACACCCCCAGCGCCAGCAACGACAAAACCGCCGACACCAAAACCCCGCCCGCCACCCCGCCGAAAAAACAGGCCAACGGTGGTAAGCCGCCGGAGGTTTGATGCGCCTCACCTCTCAGGCGCAAGCGCTTATTTAAAAAGACTCTGCCAACATGGATCAGTTACTCTCCAGAACATCTGAAATGTTGCGGTCACTTGATTGGCAGAGTCCAATAGGCATATTAAGCCTAATAGCCGTATTATTTTTTGGATTTGTACTTTTAGCATTCTTGATGCGCTGGATACGTAGTCGAAAACGCAAACCTATCAGGGTCCAAACTTTTTTACTCGCCCTCATCGTTATATCTTTAAGCGCGTTTATTTTCTTAAACG
>JBGTNC010000098.1:0-2258 GCA_041743265.1 Alphaproteobacteria bacterium
CATGGGGCTGACACGGCTGGACGCGGCCATTATTCTTGAAGAACTTGCCGCCGCCTGCCCCTCCACTGCTGCTTATATCTCCATCCACAACATGGTGTCGTGGATGGTTTGCGGCTGGGGCACAGACCAGCTTAAATCCGAATGGGCACAAGCCCTGACCAGCGGACAAAAACTGTCGTCCTACTGCCTGACCGAACCCGGCAACGGCTCCGACGCGGGGAATTTGAAAACCCGCGCGGAAAAAGTGGAGGGCGGCTGGAAATTGACGGGGGCCAAAGCTTTTATCTCAGGTGCCGGTGCCACAGACTTTCTGGTTGTGATGGCCCGCACGGGCGGCGACGGCCCCAAGGGCATTTCCGCCTTTGCCGTTGATACCACAGCAGAAGGCATCGGCTATGGTCGCAAAGAAGAAAAAATGGGCTGGAACAGCCAGCCCACGCGCGGTGTGACCTTTGATAACGTTTTCGTGCCGGATCATTTCCTGCTCGGCAAGGAAGGCGAAGGCTTTACCATCGCTATGAAAGGCCTGAACGGCGGACGCATCAATATTGCCGCCTGCTCACTCGGTGGTGCACAAGCAGCTTATGACGCCGCACGCCATTACATGCACAGCCGCAAACAATTCAACCGCCCACTCGCAGATTTTCAGGCCCTGCAATTCAAAATTGCTGATATGGCGACCCGTTTAACATCGGCCAAACTGATGGTCTGGCGCGCTGCTGTCGCATTAGATGCCAATAGCCCCGATGCCATTACCGCCTGTGCCATGGCAAAACGCTATGCCACAGATGCCTGTTTTGATATTGCCAACGACGCCCTGCAACTGCATGGCGGCTATGGCTATACGCGTGATTACCCGATTGAACGCCTTGTGCGGGATTTGCGTGTGCACCAGATTTTAGAAGGCACCAACGAAATCATGCGCGTGATTATTTCGCGCAGCATTCTGGACGAAGTGAAACCCTGAGCGGTTTTATTTTTTAAACAACCAACAAAAGGATTTTTGTCATGGCACAACACATTGGCTTTATCGGTCTTGGCAACATGGGCGGCCCGATGGCCCTGAACCTCGCCAAAGCAGGCCACACACTGACTGTTTTCGACGTTATGCCCGATGCCGTTAAAAAACTTACCGATGTCGGCGCGACCGCCGCTGCAAATATTGCCGATACGGTTAAGAGCGCCGATATCGTTATCACCATGTTGCCCGGCAATGATCATGTTAAAAAGGTCTATCTGGAAGCAGATGGCGTTTTGGCCCACGCCAAAGCAGGCGCGCTGTTGATCGATTCCAGCACCATCAATGCACAGGTTGCCAAAGAAGTTGCCAGCGCCGCCAAAACCAAAAACTTCCGCATGATTGATGCGCCCGTCTCTGGCGGCACGGCAGGTGCTGCGGGCGGCACGCTCACCTTTATCATCGGCGGGGATAAGGCCGATGTAGATACAGCCACACCTATTCTTGAAAAAATGGGTAAAAACTTTTTTCATGCAGGCGATAGCGGTGCAGGCCAAATGGCCAAAATCTGCAACAACATGTTGCTGGCGATTATGATGATCGGCACGAGCGAAGCACTGAACCTTGGCGTTGCGAACAGGCTGGACCCGAAAGTACTTTCCGAGATCATGTCCAAAAGCTCGGGCCGCAACTGGGTGTTGGAAGTGTACAACCCCATGGCGGGCGTCATGGAAAATGCACCCGCATCACGCGGATACACAGGCGGTTTTGGCACAGATTTAATGTTAAAAGATCTGGGCCTTGCCATGGAAACGGCAGAGGCTATGTCTGCCGCCACGCCGCTCGGCCGCCACGCGCGTGACCTTTACAAACAACACAGCGAAGCGGGTCACGGCAAACTGGATTTTTCCAGTATTCTGAAACTGGTCGAAGATAAAAAATTCGCCAAAGCCAGTTAAGCAAAAAACTTCAAAAAAACCGCCTGAAATACCGTAAACATCCGGTTTCAGGCGGTTTTTTTATGTGCGAAATATGCCGGAACCGTTCTTGTGCATAAACCGTAGGTATCAGGAGGCACGACGAAACACCACCCGATGATTGTCCCCCGATAATCACCCAAGGAGTGCTTAACCATGCAAATCAGAAAAACATTACTGGCGGCAGCCGTTGCCGCAGCAGCCTTCACCATGCCCACCGGCGTGATGGCGCAGCAATCATCGCAAACTGTGCCGCCTGGATATACCAACCCAGAAACAGGCGCTGCGGAAATTGATGATGCGATGCTTGAAAAATTCGCCGC
>JBGTNC010000099.1:0-4675 GCA_041743265.1 Alphaproteobacteria bacterium
TAAAGTCCGGATCACTGCCAAATCATTCATTTTTACTTTAAAAAAAGAAACATTGGCGTGCCGGATTTTTTAGGTTAAACAAGCCGTCCTTCGTCTTTGCGATAACTCGTTATTTTGTGGTGTGTGTAATGTCCAGTGCTAGTCAGATAGATAAAAAACCAATCGAAAACAAACGCGAATTGGTAGAATGGTTCGAAAAGGGTTGTACCCCTGCGGACAAACTCCTGATTGGTGTGGAACATGAAAAGCCACCCTTCTATCTGGATAATTGCGCGCCAGTGCCTTTCAAGGGCGAAGAGGGCCGCAAAGGCATCTCCGATTTTATTTCCAAAATGTCGACAGAGCGCGGCTGGTATCCCGGTCAGCCTGAAAATGGTCAAGTTGTTGATTTGAACAAGAGCAACGCCGGCTGGACGTTTGAGCCAGGCCTGCAAATGGAAACCGGCGGCGCGCCTTTACGTAGCGTGCACCAGAACGCCAAGGAAACAGACGATAGCATCAAAGAAGCTGTCGCGGTGACCAAGGAGCTGGGCTTCGGTATTCTGGCGCAGGGCTTCCACCCGACGCATATGTCCAAAGATTTGCCTTTTATGCCCAAGACGCGTTACGAGGGTCTGTTCAACTGGTTCAAGGAAAAGCAATTCCCGAACGCGGCTGACGTGGCCTCCTGTACCTCGACCGTACAGGTCAACATGGGTTACCAATCCGAAGAAGACATGGTCAAAATGCTGCGCGTGTCTTTGTCGCTGCAGCCGATTGCTGTGGCACTGTTTGCCAATTCGCCCTTTGCCGAAGGCAAGCTGACAGGTTATCAAAGCTATCGCAGCCACAAGCTGCATAACAACATGGGCGGCCGTTACGGCTTTATGTTGCCCGTGGCGTTTGAAGAAGGTTTCGGTTTCGAAAAATTCGCAGATTACGCATCGCAAACCATGCCCATGCTGGGGATCTATAAAGGCAACGTCTTTATGGATGCCAAAGGCGGCAAGTTTGAAGACTTCGTAGAAGGTAAACTGGCAATCTGCCCTGGTCAGCAAGCGACCATCAGCGACTGGCAGAACCATCTGAACACCATTTGGCCTGAAGTACGCCTGCGCCGCTTCTTGGAAATGCGCGGCACGGATAACGGCCCGCAAGAAATGATCAAAGCCTTGCCCGCATTCTGGGTCGGCATGCTGTACGACAAGGACTCCTTGAACGCAGCCTATGACATGGTGAAAGACTGGAGCAATCAAGACCGCGATTACCTGCGCGTCATGACACCGCAACATGGTCTGCAAACACCGTTCATGAACACAACCGTACAAGAAATTGCCAAAAACTGTCTGGCCTTGTCCGAAGCTGGTTTGAAACGCCGTGGCGTGAAAAACGAACACGGTCAGGACGAGCGTATTTATCTGGAACCGCTGCACGAGATCGCGAAAAGCGGTTTGAATTGGGCGCAGCGCCTGGAAAGCCGCTTCCGCAACGAATGGAAAGGCGATATCAGCCACCTGTTCACGGAAATGTCTTACGAAGCAAATCCTTCTGTCCTGCGCGCCCCGGCACCAGTACAGGCCCAGAGAAAAATTTACATCCCCGGCGCCAAAAACGGCTAAGGGCTAAGGTCTTAACAAAAACACCCCCGATTTTCGGGGGTGTTTTTTTTGTTTTCTTTGCGCTTGACGGGGCCGGTTATTTTTCGTAAAACGTTGAACAGCATTTATTACCGTAATAAAGACCTGCCATATTGTAGGGCTATTATATTTTCAAGGAGTGTGATGATGACGGCACCAAAAAAACCAACAAACGAAGTAAACCAAATCATTCGCCTGCGCGACGAGTTTTCGCAGCGCGCGCGCAAAGAGCAAGACCGCGCCCACGACCTAGAAAATCAAGCCCGTCAGGCCCGCCAGAATGCGCAAGAGCTTGCGCGCCAAGCAAGTGTTATGAACGAAGCTTATCATTTGATCCAACGTGATGTGCAGGGCGCTATGGGCTCCATGAAACTGGATGAACTGAGCAAAAAAGACGCTGCCAAAATTGGCAAAACACGTTTTGTATTCTTGGTGGATGGTTCCGGCAGCATGAACGGCCGTCCGATCAATAACGCGATTGATGCGCTGGGTGGCATTGCGGGCAAGCTTGCGGCACAGGGTGCAAAAGTGGAAACGATTTTGTTTGGCGACAAAACACCCTTTCCTATCGATATACAAGACACCGATATCCGCGAGCGCGCTAAAAAAGGCCTGAACTGTGGCACCGACATGGTTTATGCCGTTGACAGCGTTGTGGGCAGTCTGAAAAAAACTGAAACAACACATGTGATCGTTGTGAGCGACGGTGATTTGTTTGATGGTGATAAAGTAAAAGAATCTCTGGAAAAAGCATTTGTGGCGTTTCCTAAAGCCACGCTGGATGTTGTGCAGCTTTCTGACAGAAACGACTATCGTGCACAGGCTCCGGCCTCTTACAACAGCGGTTACGCGCACCACTTCAAACAGGCCGGTGTGTCTCAGACGGCTATGGCGAAAATGATCGAAACCCTGCAAGGGCCAGCTGTTCGCATTCGTCCGCAGCTCTCGGATGTTGTCGCTGAATCTGCAAGCGAAGCAATTGGTTCCATGCTGGCGATGCGTTTGTCTGAAAAAGCAGCCAATGTGAATACAAAGCCTACTGTTAAAAAACAGGCGCCGGGTAAATAAACTTTAAGTAAAGTCTATTTCAAAAAAACACCCCTGATCTTTCGGGGGTGTTTTTTTTTGTTTGGAACAAAATAGGGCGCAGTTGGTAGGTCGGGGAGGTAATGAGATAAAAAATCAACAGGAGGCTCCCATGCTAGACAAGAATTTGGAAAAGTGCATCGCGCTTTGTTATGACTGTAGCGATATTTGCGAGAAAACGCTTTTTAACCACTGCGCGGAAAAAGGCGGTAAACATCTCGAACAAACACATATGCGCCTGATGGCTGATTGTGTGGATCTGTGCCGCACCGCAGGTCGTGCCATGACGCGCGGGTCTGATATGCACGCCGCCATCTGCGCGGTTTGTGCCGATATTTGCGATGCCTGCGCCACATCTTGCGTCGCGTTCAAAACAAAAGAGATGCATGCCTGCGCCGATGCGTGCAAGGCTTGCGCGCAATCTTGCCGCGAAATGGGCGGCGACACAAAAAGTCACGGCAGCGAATTGCGCGCCCGCCGCGCAAGTTAAACGGCACGTCGTGCTGCAATAAAAAATCCCCCGTTGTATAGGACGGGGGATTTTTTTATCCACCGAAACAGTGGCTCTTGGTGAAAAAGGCAAGATCTTTGATTTGCTCATCTGTCACAGGGGCTTTGATATCATCTTCTCTGGCGATCATATTCCACTTGCCTGTCAGGATGTCATCGCATATCACAACGTTCTGATCGTTGCCGTGTGTTGTGCGGAGCGTGCAGTACCCGCCGTAGCTATGATTACCTCTTGCCGTGCCAGCGGGCAGGTCGATGATGCTCAGGCAAGACGTAATTTCTCCGCGCAGTGTCACATCGGGTCTTCTGCGTCTTTCTTCGGTAAGTGTCTCGTTATAATGCCTGATCCGCTCGGCAAATTTCTCTGCGGGTTGGATGTATAGACCGTATTCCCGGTCATCGAAGACGATGACGTTACCGCGTATATCTGCCTGCGCCAAAGACGCAGCGAAGATGAGCGAAACACCAAGAAAAGCGAGAAAGATATTCTTGAGCATCAAGTCTGTTTACTCTTTCACTGGACAATTATTCCCGTGCTGCGACCATTCTGTGACCACGCCGCCTTTGAGGTGGAAGCTGTATTCACAGGCGAGTTTTTTGGTGCGTTTTGATCCGCCGCCACCGCACATGGAATAGCCGAAGGGGCCCGGATAGCTGCCGAGGCAGACGGTGCTGCTGGGGCTATCGTATTCTGCGCGTTCTTCACGATAGGCGATGACTTTGGTTTTATCTGCCATCTCGTAGGTTTTATCCGGCACGCCCCAGCTGTCAATGACAGCGGCTTCGGTTTGGCCTACAAAACTGTTCATACGCGCCACGCTTTTTTCACGCGTCACCGCACAAGCGGCGAAGGACAGCAGCAGTGGTGCCACCAACATCAACTGTAAAAACTTTTTCATGGTGTTAAGCCTCCGTACCACCAACGGTCAGGCCGTCGATGCGCAATGTGGGTTGACCGACGCCTACGGGCACGCTCTGGCCATCTTTGCCACAGGTGCCGATGCCGTCATCCAGTTTCATGTCGTTGCCGATCATTTTGACTTTGGTCAGCGCATCCGGCCCGTTGCCAATCAGTGTGGCCCCTTTGACGGGGCGGCCGATCTTACCGTTTTCAATTAAGTAAGCTTCCGATGCTTCGAACACAAATTTGCCGGAGGTAATATCCACCTGCCCACCGCCGAAGTTAACGGCATAGAGGCCTTTGGTGACGGATTGCAAAATCTCGTCCTTGTCATGCGTGCCGTTCAGCATCACGGTATTGGTCATGCGCGGCATCGGGTGGTCGGCGTAGCTTTGGCGGCGACCGCTGCCGGTGGATTTTTCACCCATCAGGCGCGCATTCATGCGGTCTTGCAAATAGCCGGTCAGGACACCGTCTTCAATCAACACATTGCGTTGCGATGGCGTGCCTTCATCATCAATGGTGATAGACCCGCGCAAATTCGGCAACGTGCCGTCATCGA
>JBGTNC010000100.1:0-6891 GCA_041743265.1 Alphaproteobacteria bacterium
CATGTTCTTGACGAACCCGGCCCCGATCTGCGTACTGGACGAGGTTGACGCCCCGCTGGACGAAAGCAACGTAGACCGTTATTGCACCCTGCTGGAAGAACTTTCCAAAGAAACCAATACACGCTTCATGGTCATCACACACCATCGCATGACCATGGCCCGCATGGACCGCCTCTATGGCGTCACCATGAGTGAAAAAGGTGTATCGCAGCTGGTATCGGTTGACCTGACACAGCATGATTTGAACCTGGAAGGGCTGGCGGCTTAAAAGCGCACCCGCTGATTTCAAGGAACTTTTGCAGGCCCCTGCCGTTATACTTAAGGCAGGGGCGACGCAAACCCCTGAAATCAAAGGGCAAATCGGCAATACGCGCGGATTACCTATCATTAATCATTTTCAGGTATCCTGAAAGAATAAGAGATGTGGCAAAACTTCTGATCTTTGCCGGGAAGAAATACATGGCATTTCGCATGTTCAAACAAGCAGGTTTTTTATCACTCGGGTTTCTCGTAGCCTTTGTCTCTGCCGCAGGTATGTCCAGCGCGGCAGAAAGTGCAACGCAATACGCACCGCCTACGGTTTGTGAAATTCGCGGCACGGTATCCTCTCTTGAGCATGTCAACACCGCAAACATCCCCTCCGCATTCAGCGGGAGCGAAACACATATCTCCGTCAACATAGAACAACGCGCACCACGGTATCATCAGGCAGCCGATAAGGCGCCTTGTCCGGCACTGACTCCGGAAAAACTACAGACATACAAGCTGTGCTCCCCCACCCGCGTCAAAGCAGGTGATAAAATTCACGGCACCGAAGGCATCAATACGGGCCCTGCTGCATCTGTCGGCTGCTTGTTTGATCTGATCGTCTTGTCACGTAAATAACGGACCATATCAGTCCTCCCTTAAAAACCGTGCGCAACCATTCCCCGTGTCGTAAGATAACGGGCAAGATATAATGCGCATATAACAAGCACATCGGAAGCACCATGGAACAAGGCGCACTTGATATCGCAGAAGCCGCCATGCCGCAGATTCCTTATTTCAAGGAAATGCTGGTATTTCTGTTAGCCAGCGTCACAATCGTGCCGCTTTTACAACGGCTCAAGGCCAGCCCTGTTTTGGGTTACCTTGTCGTGGGGCTTGTCATTGGCCCGCATGGCTTGGCTTTGATACAAGAAAGCGAAGGCATTGAGACCTTTGCAAAACTTGGCGTTGTGTTTTTGCTTTTTATGATCGGCATCAAGCTATCGCTTGAGCGTTTGATCACGATGCGGAAATATGTTTTTGGCCTCGGCACGTTGCAAATCCTTGTCACAGGCACCGTGATTGCCAGCATTGCCCGCTTATGGGGCAATACACCAGAGGTCAGCATATTACTGGGCGGCTGTTTTGCCTTGTCATCCACCGCGATCGTGTCGCAGATGCTCATGGAAAGAAACGCCCTGACGTCTATCAAAGGTCGCACGGTTCTATCCATTTTGCTTGCACAGGATATTGCCATCGTGCCGTTGCTGGTACTGGCCAATGCCTTTACGCAACCGCATACGGGCGGCTCTGGCCTTTTTATGGCGCTCGGCATTGCCGCCATAAAAGCTGTGATAGCCATTACCGTTATCTTGCTATTGGGACGTTTGTTTCTGCGCCCGCTATTCAAATCGGTCAACGAACTCACGAACAGCCCTGAACTTTTTATTGCCATGACGTTGTTGGTACTATTTTTAATATCCGCGCTGACATCGATGATGGGATTGTCGATGGAGCTGGGGGCCTTTTTGGCAGGCCTGATGCTAGCAGAAACAGAGTTTCATAACCGGATCGAAACAGACATCCGCCCGTTTCAGGGGTTACTGCTCGGCCTCTTTTTTATCACCGTCGGCATGAGCATTGATGTACACGCCGTTATAGGACAATTTTTCTGGCTGGTTCTGTCTGTTATCGGCTTGCTGGTCATTAAAAGTTTTATCACAACCGCCTTGTGTCTTGCCTTCAAGCTGGAATCGGCCGTCGCCGTTCCTTCCGGCCTGCTGCTGGGACAGGCAGGGGAATTTTTATACATCGTTGTGGGGGTTGCCATGGCCTCGCAAATTATGCCTG
Organism: Alphaproteobacteria bacterium; assembly: GCA_041743265.1. Taxonomy (GTDB): domain Bacteria; phylum Pseudomonadota; class Alphaproteobacteria; order Micavibrionales; family UBA2020; genus UBA2020. The sequence goes on from JBGTNC010000100.1 coordinate 2,098, forward strand.
CGGATGTCGGGCACTTTATGCTGCTTGTCACGGCTTTATCGATGATTGCCACGCCGTTTTTCTCCCTCTTTGCCGATGCACTTGAAAAACAGATCCTGAAGCGTAAAATAGCGTCGCAGGAGACTTGAGACATGGCACCCTTTATCGTCGCGGCACTCTATAAATTCGCACCGCTGCAAAATCTTGATGATATGCAGAAAGACCTACAGGATGTCTGCAAAAAGCATGCTATTTGCGGCACTTTGCTAATTGCCGATGAGGGCATCAACGGCACCGTTGCCGGGTCGCGCAGCAATATTGATAGCCTGCTGCATTATCTGCGCCGCCTGCCCGGTCTGCAGGATATGGAACACAAAGAATCCAGCGCCGAACAGCAACCGTTTTACCGCATGAAAGTGCGTATCAAAAAAGAGATTGTCACCATTGGCCTGCCCGATGTGAATCCGAACGAGACGGTTGGTACCTACGTCAGCCCCGCCGAATGGAATGATATTATTTCTGATCCAGACACCATTGTTATCGATACGCGCAATGAATATGAAGTAAGAATCGGCAGCTTCAAAAACGCCATCAACCCGCATACCGATAGCTTCCGCGAATTTCCGGACTATGTCGCCAAAAACCTAGATCCGCAAAAGCAGAAAAAAGTCGCCATGTTTTGCACGGGTGGCATCCGCTGTGAAAAAGCATCTGCCTATATGAAGAAACTGGGGTTTGAAGAAGTCTATCACCTCAAAGGCGGCATCTTGAAATACCTGGAAACGATGCCGGAAGATAAAAGCCTTTGGCATGGCGAATGTTTTGTTTTTGATCAACGCGTCGCGGTTCAACACGGCTTGGCCGTTGGCAGTTACAAGCTATGCCCATCCTGCCGCCATCCCATCAGCCCAGATGAACAACAAGGTGCCAAATACATCGAAGGTATCGCCTGCCCCTATTGCCATGACCACCTGACGGAAGAACGAAAACAGCGCTCAGCGGAGCGGCAAAAACAAATAAAACTGGCGAAAGGCCGTGGCGAAAGACACATCGGCACCACGTTCGAGGCACAATCGGAAGAATAATTCTCAGGCTATCCAGCCCGCAAGAATGGCGGCCAATGTGGCACTGGCCGCGACCATCCAAAGAATAACACCCAGCAACAATGGCTTAAAACCAACTTCTTTCAACGCGGAAAGCGTTAAGTTGGCGCCAATTAAAAATAGCGTGAGCACAAGGCCACGTCGCGCGACCATTTCAATGATGTCTGCCGCCGGCTGCCATGCAGGCATATAGGTAAAAACCGCCGCCATCACCACAAAGCCCAGAATGAACCACGGAAATTTTACTTTCACGTCCGCTTGCGCGGTCACCTTCCGGCGTGCAAGCCAGAAACCAAGTGCTAGCGCCAGCGGCACAATCCAGAGCGCACGGGAAAGTTTAACTGTAGTGCCAATATCAACAGAAGCCTCGGAATAATGCATGGTAGCGCCCACTACCGAACTCGTGTCGTGAATGGCAAGGGCTGCCCAAAGACCAAATTGCTGTGCATCCAAGCCAAAGAAATGACCAAGGGGTGGAAAAATAATCAACGCCACCGCGTTTAAAAGAAAAACCGTACCCAGTGCCGCAGATATAGACTGTGACCGTGCATTGATAACAGGCGCAATCGCCGCAATAGCACTGCCCCCGCAAATAGCGGTACCTACGCTGACCAACAAAGACACATCACGCGCGGATTTCAAAAGTTTTGCCAAAACAAATCCCAGCAGCAAGGTCAAAGAAATACCGATAAACGTATAGCCAAAACCACGCAGCCCTGCCTCTGCCACCACCGCCAAATTCATGCCCGCACCCAAACCGACCACAGATAAGGCAAGCAGATGCTTGACCGCCTTAGATGTTTTATCTGCCCAAGGATTGCCCAGTGTGACAGCCAGCGCAAGCCCCGCCAATAATGCCAGCGGCGGCGATACAAACGGCAGCAAACAACACACCCCGCCCAGAACAAGGCCGGATGTAGCAGCAATATGCCGAAAATCTGTGTTTTTTGTCTCCACTTGCCGCAACGCTCCTTTCGCCCTATTTTTATAACAGAAACAAAGGAGAGTTCAGATGGAAAAAGCCGCATTTGGTGCCGGATGCTTCTGGGGCGTAGAAGCCACCTTTCGCAAACTGGCAGGTGTGACAGACGCAACCGTCGGCTACATGGGCGGTCATACCACAGACCCCAGCTATAAGGACGTCTGCTACACCGATACCGGCCATGCCGAAGTGGTGCTGGTAGAATATGATCCATCTGTCATCGCTTATGAAACACTGCTGGAAACCTTCTGGCGCAGCCATAACCCCACACAGCTCAACCGTCAGGGGCCGGATGTCGGCAGCCAGTACCGCAGCGCGATTTTCACCTATTCCGACGCACAGGCCCAAACCGCCGCTGCCAGCAAAGACGCGCTACAACAATCCGGAAAATACAAAGAGCCGATTGTGACAGAAATCACCCCTGCCCCCGTCTTTTACAAGGCCGAAGAATATCACCAGCGGTATCTGGAAAAACAGGGACTGGATCACTGCCATATCCCTTAATCTGACGCATGAATAGTGCTAGGCTGTTTCCCTATTGAATACCCAAGGGAGATTGCCATGACCGCGAAACCAATGCTGGCCCATCTGGCCGATGAAACCGCCGCGCTGCACACGCAGGGGCTTTATAAATCCGAGCGCGTCATCATCTCCCCCCAGCAAGCCGACATTACCGTGCATCAACCACAGAACGATGACAAAAGCGTCATCAACCTTTGCGCAAATAATTATCTGGGCCTTGCCAATCATCCTGATCTGATCGCCGCAGCGCATAAGGCGCTAGATACACATGGCCTTGGCATGGCCTCCGTCCGTTTTATTTGCGGCACACAAGATTTGCACAAAGAGCTTGAGAAAAAAGTCAGCACGTTCTTGAAAACGGATGACACCATCCTCTATACCTCGTGCTTCGATGCAAACGGCGGGTTGTTTGAAACCATCTTGAGCGAAGAAGATGCTGTTATCAGTGATGCACTGAACCATGCCAGCATTATTGACGGCATCCGTTTGTGCAAGGCATCGCGCTATCGCTATAATAATAACGATATGGCGGATCTGGAAGAAAAACTCAAAGAAGCCGCCAGCGCGCGCTATCGCTTGATTGTGACAGACGGTGTTTTCTCCATGGATGGCATCATCGCCAACCTGCCTGCCATTTGCGACTTGGCCGAAAAATATGATGCGATGGTAATGGTCGATGACAGCCACGCTGTCGGCTTTACAGGTAAAACAGGCGCTGGCACACCGGAACATTGGGGCGTGCAAGACCGCGTGCATATCATTACAGGTACGTTTGGCAAAGCCTTGGGCGGTGCCTCCGGCGGTTATACATCTGGTAAAAAAGAAATCATCGAATGGCTGCGCCAACGCTCCCGCCCTTATCTGTTCTCCAATACTTTGGCGCCGTCCATTGCGGCAGCATCTATTGCAGCGATTGACTTGATCCTTAAAACGCCACAGCATTTGGCCAAGCTGCACGACAATGCGCGTTATTTCCGCAAGAAAATGACAGCGCTTGGTTTTGACCTCATCCCCGGTGAACATGCCATTATTCCGGTGATGCTCTACGATGCGGTGCTAGCCAAGAAAATGGCAGACCGTTTGCTGGACGAAGGCCTTTACGTTATTGCCTTCTCCTTCCCTGTTGTACCTAAAGACAAAGCGCGTATCCGCACGCAAATGTCAGCCGCACATGACAAGGCACATCTAGACCATGCCGTCGCCGCCTTTGAAAAAATCGGCCGCGAACTCGGCGTTATTCAATAAACAGCAAAAGCAGAATAAATATGAAAGCCCTGTGCAAAAAAGAAGCCAAAGAAGGCATCTGGATGATTGAAGCTCCCGTGCCCGAGATTGGGCCGGATGATGTACTGATCAAAATTCGCAAAACATCCATTTGCGGCACTGACCTGCATATCTACAAATGGGACCCCTGGGCCGCCAAAACCGTACCTGTGCCGTTGATTACAGGGCATGAATACGTGGGCGAAGTCGCAAAACTGGGTGCAAACGTCACAGGGCTTGAAATTGGCCAGCGCGTTTCCGGTGAAGGGCACCTCGCCTGTGGTAAGTGCCGCAACTGCCGTGGCGGTAAAATGCACCTGTGCATCAAAACTGTGGGCGTGGGTGTCAACCGTCAGGGTTGCTTTGCCGAATACTTTGCGCTCCCCGCTTCCAATATTTTTCCGATACCGGATGATATTCCGGATGATGTTGCCTCGTTCTTTGACCCACTTGGCAATGCTGTGCATACCGCGCTGTCGTTTGATCTGGTCGGTGAAGATGTTTTGATTACGGGTGCCGGCCCCATTGGTGTGATGGCCGTTGGTATTTGCCGCCATGCCGGTGCGCGCAAAATTATCATTACCGATGTGAATGAATACCGTCTTGGCCTTGCCCGCAACATGGGGGCGACCTGCGCGGTCAACGTGACCAAAGAAAACCTGCGCGATGTGATGAAAGAGCAAGGCATGACAGAAGGCTTTGATGTCGGCCTTGAAATGTCAGGCAATGCACAAGCCTTCCGCCAGATGACTGAAACCATGCGCCACGGCGGAAAAATTGCCATTCTCGGCATCCCGCCTGCGGAAACAGCCATTGACTGGAACCATGTCATTTTCAAAGGCCTGACGCTGAAAGGCATCTATGGCCGCGAGATGTACGAGACTTGGTACAAGATGAAAGCCATCGTCCAGTCTGGCCTTGATATGACGCCGCTGGTCACGCATG
>JBGTNC010000101.1:0-8801 GCA_041743265.1 Alphaproteobacteria bacterium
GATAATATTGGCATTCAGGTTATCGAAGCTGCCCGTGGCGGCCAGTTACAAATCCCCGCCCTTGGGCGCATCGGGATTGACGTAGTCAAGGTGCGTAAAGTCAGGCGGATATTTCGCCGCACCATGCATTGCCAAAGCGTGGCGCAAAACGCCCGCCTCTTCCGCTTGTGATGGCTGTACCGGCAAGGCAAACAAACACAGAGCAAAAGCCAAAGCAGCGATAAAGGTGATGCGCGGGTACCGCACAGGATTATCCTGCTTTTTTCATCTGGATCAATTTGGCCATATCCGTCTGCGGACGCGCCCCGACATGGGAGATGACTTCGGCAGCAGCAACGGAGGCAATGCGTCCACATTCCGGCAACGGCATGTCGCGCGACAGACCAAACAAGAAGCCCGCAGCATACATATCGCCAGCCCCTGTGGTATCGACCACTTTTTCAACCGGTGCGGCATCGATCTGGAATACTTCGGTCGCGGTGACAATGACAGACCCTTTTGCAGAGCGCGTCAATGCGGCCAATTCGCAATGCTGGCGTACCTGATATACGGCTTGATCGAAATCATCGACTTTATAGAGCGCCATAATTTCTTCTTCGTTGGCGAAAAGAATATCGACATGCTTTTCGACCAAATCCAGAAACTCGTCACGGTGACGCTGAACGCAGAACGGATCGGAAAGCGAAAGCGCCACTTTTTTACCAGCAGCATGCGCGACTTCGCACGCGCGGCGGAAAGCTTTTTTGGCATGCGGCGGGTCAAACAAATACCCTTCGAGGTATGTAACGCCCGCTTCGGCAATCATTGCTTCGTCCAGATCACTCGGCGCCAACCAGACGCAAGCACCCAAAAACGTACACATGGTGCGCTGTGCATCGGGTGTAATCAAAATAAGGCAACGTGCGGTAGAGGGGCCGTCTTCAAGCACGGCTGTATCAAACTTCACACCCGTTGCGCGAATATCATGGCGGAACACTTCACCAAGCTGGTCGTTGGATACTTTGCCGATAAAGCCGGCATTGCCACCCATGGCCGCGAATGCAGCAATGGTATTGGCAGCAGAACCGCCAGAAACCGCGGTGCCTGGGCCCATTTTTTGATACAGGGCTTCTGCTTGATCTTCTTCGATCAAGGTCATGGCACCTTTGTTGAGCTGATGGATGCGCAAAAAATCTTCTTCGGTTTTGGATAAAACATCTACAATGGCGTTGCCGATGCCAACAATTTCCACGGGCTCTTTACTCATGCCGATAACCTCTGTATTTTAATGAAAAACTAGGATCCCAATCATGACACAGAAAAAACAGCGAAACCAGACGAAAGTCAAGAAAACCCGTAAAACGGTTGATATCAGACCCGCTGTGGCAGACGCCGCCGTGGCGCTTGCTGCCACCCGTGGATGGGACCATGTAACGCTGCAAGATATTGCAGCTGATACAAAAATTCCTGAAAAAAGTATCCGCGCTGTCTTTGACAATATCTGGGATATTCTGGGATATATGCTGGACGATATCCAGCTGCAAACGCGCATGACGGTAGAAGATTACCTGTCCGATGATTGGCGCGAGAACCTGATGGAAATTCTCATGACGCGGTTTGATATGGTACAAGACCGCCGCCCTGCCTTTAAACGCCTGCTGGGGGATTTATCCCGTCATCCGCGCACCATGCGCAAACTGGCCCGCCGTTTTTACCGCACCATGCGCGATATGCTGTTGCTGGCTGGGTTGCCGCACCAAGATTGCCACCCGCTGACCGTCAGCGGCTTTGGACTTTTGTATGTGTCCTTTGTGGATACATGGTCGAAAGATGAAACGCCGGATTTATCCCGCACCATGTCTGTGATTGATAAGCGCCTCGGCTTGTTTGAAACGGCATTGGTCTATATGGATCGCCTGCCCAAGCCGCGCAAACCATCCCGCTCTAAACGGGCAGCCTGATCACGACACGCAAGCCGCCACGGTTGCTGGATTCCAGAAATATCTCGCCGCCACGCGCATGAATAATATCCCGCGCAATGGCAAGCCCCAGCCCCACGCCACCTGTTTTCTGGTTGCGGGATTTTTCGACGCGGTAAAACGGGCGAAAAACATCTTCGCGTAATGCTTCTGCAATACCTGGGCCATCATCATCCACCACGATTGCAACCATGTCGGATTCTTCATAGGCGCTGACCCAGACATTATCGGCATATTTACAGGCGTTTGATACAATATTGGCAATCGCACGCTCCATCGCCATCGGGCGCAGGCGGATCATCAGGTGGTCTGCTAGTTTTTCTTCAATGTTTCTGTTCTCTCGGCGTGCACGGCCTAATATACGGTCAAGCACGGCGCGTAGATCGGTCATCTCCAGTGCTTCACTGCCCTCGCCCTTGGCAAAGGTCAGATAGCCTTCCAGCATGCGCTCCATCTCGTCAATATCCTGCCGCAGGTTTTCAACCTCGGGGTTATTGGGGCTCATGGCAATTTGCAGTTTCATGCGCGTCAAAGGTGTACGCAAATCATGCGACACGCCGGAGAGCATGGCCGTGCGTTGTTCAATCTGACGTTTCAGGCGGTCTTTCATATCCAAAAAGGCCTGCGAAGCCTGACGCACTTCGGATGCGCCCACTGGTTTAAAATCAGGCACATCATGCCCCTTGCCAAATTTTTCAGCAGCGATGGCAAGCCTGCGGATCGGGCGTATCTGATTGCGCATGAAAATAATCGCAATACCAAAAAGCACAACCGCGCTGCCGATAAGCCAGAGAATGAAGATATAGGTCGTCACGCTCATCAAACGACGCTCGGCGCAAATGAACGTCACCATGCGCTGGTCGTCCAACTGCACAATCACGCTGAATTTTTTTTCATTTTCGAATGACCTGAAAACGAAGGGGTGCGCAATGCGGCGTTCAAGCGCTTCTTTCAATTTACCGCCGATGCTGAACCAGTAAAACTGTTGGAACGCTTTCACATCCGCAGACATGGTATCGGCATCCAGCGGGTCAATCTGGATATAAATATCAAGGCTCTTGGATGACTCTCCGATCAGATCTTGAATATATTGCTCTGTTTTTGCTTCGCTGATTTGCGATGTCAGCATACTAATTTCGCCTGCCAGCGCATAAACAAGGCGCGAGCTCATCGAATCCCAGTGGCGGTCAAAAAAGATGAAAGAGACAATCAACTGCATCAGCAAAATCGGCGTTGCAATAATCATCAGTGATCTGCCAAACAAAGTGCGCGGCAGAAAACGGTGTTTCAAGCGGGTCATTAATTTTGTGGCCATATTCGCGCTAATCCCTTAATCCGACCATAGCACATACCCTTTACCGCGGACGGTCTGGATATATTTGGGCAGGCGTGGATCATCTTCCACTTTCTTGCGCAAGCGCGTGATTTGAACGTCAATCGACCTTTCGCTGGCGCTCATTTCGCACATCTCGGCCAGCTCTTCGCGGCTGACCACTTCGCCCAAGCGACTGGCCAAGGCGCGGATCAATGTATGTTCAACCGATGTCAGCAAAAGACGTTGCTTGTCCTGCGTGTCTTCTAACTCGCCTTTTTCAACATCCAGCATCCAGCGGCCCAGCGTCATCTGCATGGCTTTTTCTGTCACAGGTTGTGTGGTCACTGCCGTGCGGCGCAAAATGGCATGGATACGCAAAAGCAATTCACGTGGCTCGAACGGTTTTGGCAAATAATCATCCGCACCTGCTTCCAGCCCGTTGATGCGCTGCTCCGTCTCGCCCAGTGCTGTTAGCAGCAAAATGGGCGTGACAAATTTTTCAGCTTTCAGTGCGGCGGTCAGGCTCATGCCATCTTCGCCGGGCATCATCACATCCAAAATCATCAGGTCGTAAGAAAAATACGACAGCACATCCCGCGCCATAGCGGCATCTGTTGCGGTCGAGACCAGAAAGCCGTTTTCCGTCAAAAAACGCGACAGCAATTGCCGCAGGCGTTCGTCATCATCGACCACCAGAATATGCGGTTTTTTATCCGGCGGCATATCGGCCGCGATGTTACGCTCTTGATTGGACATAATCTTAAAACAGGGTTGTCGGCATTTCGCAATCAGGATAATATGGGTGCGATGAATTTCACAGTTTTATCGCACAATTCGCATACAGGATACAGGATCAATGGCACTCATACCCTACGATGACCGCGACGGCGCTATCTGGCTAGATGGCAAACTGGTGCCTTGGCGCGACGCAAAGGTCCATTTTTTGACCCATGCCCTGCACTACGGCGGCGCAATTTTTGAAGGTATTCGCTGTTATAACGGCCAGATGTTCAAGCTGAACGAACATAACAAGCGCCTGCTCGAAGGCTGTAAAATACTTGATATGAAAATTCAATACACACTTGAAGATATCAACCAAGCCTGCCATGAAGCGATCAAAGCCAATAACATCACAGACGGTTATGTGCGCCCCCTCGCCTGGCGTGGTGCGGAGCAAATGGGTGTTTCGGCGACGCAATCTACCATTCACCTTTGCGTCGCATCATGGGAATGGCCGCAGTATTACAAGGGCGATATTCTTGCAAAAGGCATTCGTCTGGTCACATCCAACTGGCGTCGCCCGGCACCCAACAGTGCGCCCGTACATGCCAAAGCCAGCGGCCTGTATATGATTTGTACGCTGTCCAAACATGCCGCCGAAGCGCAAGGTTATAACGATGCCCTGATGCTGGATTACCGTGGCCATGTGGCAGAGCTGACCAGTGCCAATTTCTTTATGATCCAAAAAGGCGTGCTGCATACACCAACCGCAGATTGTTTCCTGAACGGCATCACCCGCCGCACTGTCATCGACTTGGCGCGCGGTATGGGCATAGAAGTGCAAGAGCGCACAATTATGCCAGATGAATTAAAGCTGGCAGATGAATGTTTTGCCACAGGCACGGCAGCCGAAATTACACCCATCGGTGCGATTGACGATGTCGTCTATCCTGTCGGCCCCATCACCACCCAAATCCGCGAAGCCTATGCCAAACTGGTGCGTACACCAGTAGCAGATGTGCAGAAACAAGGCGTTGCTTAAAAGGTTTAAGCCGCCGCAAGTGCTTTGATTTCTGTCCAGGCCTTCAGCTTTTCATCATACGTCACGCTCGCATGTGCAGGGCTTGTGGAGGGCAGCGTATGTAGCGTGAGCCGCGCAGCTATTTCCGGCGGCAATGTCGGGATGGCTTGTTTTTTAAAAACGCTGGCCGCTTTCGCCCCATTAAAAAACACATGCCGAATGTGTGTATGGGCTGACAAAAACGCGGCAAAATCATTCACCTGAATGGTTTCATCTTCAATCGCGGAATCAAGGCTGCCCGCGCGTGTGCATTGCTGCATCACATCCCATAGTGCCAAATTATTCTGGGTGATGATTTTCTTACAGGCAAGATAGCTGTCGGCGGGCGATTCAAACAAGCCAGACAATATACGCCAAAAAGCATTTTGCGAATGGGCGTAATACTGCCGCGCCGCCAGTGATTTTATACCGGGGATAGACCCCAGAATAAGCACTTTCGGCACCTCCGCCACTATGGGCGGAAAGCTGTGGGCTTCATGCATCTTTTAACCTTGCTGCTTTTAAGCGACTTTGCGCTTGTCGAGCGGTTGCACAGGGCGTTGCGGCACACCGTTATAAACCGACAACGGGCGCATCAGCTTGTTATCTGCCAGCTGTTCCATGATATGTGCGGTCCAACCGGTGATACGGCTCATCACAAAAATGGGTGTGAAAATTGGAATTTCAAAACCCATCAAGTAATAAGCAGGCCCCACGGGGTAATCGAGGTTGGGATAAATGTTCTTTTTATCCACCATCGTTTTTTGCAAAATATCTTCAATCTCCACCCATTTGCGGCCATCTTTCAGGTCTGCCATGTCGTGGAAATATTTTGTCATGAAAGGCACGCGGCTGTCGCCGTTTTTGTAAACGCGGTGACCAAAGCCCATAACCAGCTTCTTTTTCTCGGACAGCGCTTCGTCAATCCAGCTTTGCGCGTTATCAACCGTGTCGATATCGAGCAGCATGTGCATCACAGCTTCATTCGCGCCACCATGCAGCGGGCCTTTGAGAGAGCCAATCGCGCCGGTCACAGCGGAATAAATATCCGACAAGGACGATACAATCGTGCGCGCGGTAAAGGTGGAAGCATTAAAGCTATGTTCCGCATAGAACGTCAACGAGGCATCAAAGCAACGCACGATCTTTGCATCTGGCACTTCGCCGAAATACATGTGGAAAAAGTTTTCAGCCATGTTGAGATCATCGCGCGGTGCAATCGGTTCTTGCCCTTTACGCAGGCGGAAGTCAGCGGCAATAATGGTCGGGATTTTGGCCAGCATACGAATAGATTTTTGCAAGTTTCCTGCAGGCGTTTTATCTTCCCATGTTTCATCTTGCACGCCCAGATAACTGATGGCGGTGCGCAATGTATCCATCGGGTGCGCATCTTTGCGGAATTGTTTTAAAACGGTCAGCATTTCCGGCGTGATGCCGCGCTGGCTGCGTTCTTCTTTTTCAAATGCTTTTAACTGATCGCCTGTCGGCAGGTCACCATGCCACAGCAAATAGGCCACTTCTTCAAAACGACAATGCTCGGCCAGTTCCTGTACGGGATAGCCGTAGTATGTCAGCGTATTCGTTTCTTCGAAAACCTTGGAGATACGTGATGTATCGGAATATACCCCGGCCAAGCCTTTAAAGATTTGCGGTGTGGCGTCAGTCATTTTCTGGAATCCTTGCTTCTGTTTTAGTGACTATATATGCATTACTCCCGCATTTGCGGGGTTTCAAGTAAAAATCTTGTCTTTGTCTTGCGCGTAAAATCCTAATCTTTTGTTAACTTTTAAGGTGTTACAATGGACGTGTCGTATATCCAACGAAGGACTTGTCATGGAACTCGCCGCAATCGCCGCACAACAAGCCATGTTTCAGCAACAAATGACGCTGTCCATGTTTAAAAGCAGCGTAGAATCGCAACAAGCCGTTGCCGATATGGTTGCCGAAACCGTGAATGCAACAGGCCGGGGCCAGATTGTTAATCTGCAGGTCTAAAGCCTGATCCCTCACCGACGCGGGCCGCCATCAACCGATGGCGGTTTTTTTACGCTTTTTTTTTCTGCGTGATCACGTTCGATCTGGCAGCCACTTGACCATCATAATCAATCAAAGACTGATAGTATTCACGGTCTTGCAAACCACCGTCTTTCACCAGATCGCGCTGCGAACCTGTATCGTGAATGGCTTTATACATTTCAGCCGCTGTCTGGCGCTGGCCACGGTAAACCGATAACGGGTTTAAAACCATATCGATGTTGCCTTGGCTTTCTGTATCCAGCTCTTTCGGCGTTTTCAAATCCACTTTGCCGAATTCGGTCATATTGGCCAGCACGGGTTTCCCCTTGGCGGCTTTTTTGACTTCGGCGTAGGTTGCACTCTCCGGAAAGGCTTCGGCGAAAATCATATCCGCACCCGCTTCGGCATAGGCCGTAATGCGTGCCAATGTTTTCTCCAGCCCTTCAACAGCCAGCGCATCGGTACGGGCCATCATCACAAAGTCAGGGTCTTTTTTGGCAGCAACGGCTTTGGCCACGCGTTCTGTCGCGGCTTCCTTGGTCACCACATGCTTGCCCGGCAAATGACCGCAGGCTTTCAGATCTTCCTGATCTTCCAGATGCACGGCGGCAACGCCCAGTGCTTCGATGGTGCGAATGGTTTCTGCCACATCATCAAAACCTGTATCGATATCCACCAATACGGGCAGTGTTGTGCCGCTATCCATCACGCGTTTGACGTTTTCAACAACATGATGCAGCTCCAGCCGGCCAATATCGGCCCAACCGCGTGATGCGGCCATCTGGCTGCCGGACATATAGATGGCTTTGAAACCCGCCTTCTCTGCCTCGAGCGCATCGCTGCCGTCACCGACGCCAATGATATGCAAGGGTGTGCCTGTGGCCTTGGCGGCAGCAAGCGCGTCACGAAAACGTTTACCGGGGGATGTTGTATTCATTATGCACACTTCCCAACTTCAGCGGTGCAAGCACTGGCCTGACAAGCGTTGTAAATACCTTTGGTTGCCAAGACAGCGGGCTTCACCAAATCAACGTCCGGTGTCAGCTCGCCCAGTTTTTGTGCAGGTTGTTTTTCCAGCGTATCGACAAAATCCAAAAACGTCTGGCGCAGTTTATCGCTCATAAAGCCCTTCGTCAGGCTTTCGAGTTTTTTGATGTAATGCGGACGTTTCCACGGCGTGCTGCCCAGCGGGTGTGCATTGGCACAGGCTTTTTCATCTTCCAGCTTGCTGCCGTCTTTGAGTGTGATGATCAACTTGCCGCCAAAAGATTGCTCTTTCGGATCGGTGGAATGATAACGGCGTTCCCATTCCGCAACTTGTACGGTCTGGATTTTCAGCATGGCTGTTTTCAAATCTACTTTTTCGTTTTCGGGAATGTCATAGACATCTTCATCCCAACGGCCCAGCTGCATAGAACGGGCAATGGCAAACATAATGCTATGGTCCAGCGTGCCGCGTGGTGAATTCGGGTCCACTTTTTGCGGGTCATGCGCGCCCGTGCCAATCACGTGGTCTGTGTGGTGGCTGGTTTCCAGCACAATGCCTTCGATCTGATCGAAATCAACAGATGTGCCATCTGCTTTTTTCGGCAGTTTGGCCACCATTTCAAGCGCCATGTCGATAATGGCCTGACCTTGGTATTCAAAAGCATGTTCTTTCGGATAGGTCATCATGATATTGCGCAGCTTGTCACCTTTATCGGCCAGTTCGATTTTGTATTCAGCCGCTTGG
>JBGTNC010000102.1:0-5155 GCA_041743265.1 Alphaproteobacteria bacterium
AGCCCCGCCAGCCCCGTATACGGTCATTCTTTCCGCGCGACCAGCCTTGAAACGCTGCGGCATATGGTGGCCACACATTCCGGCGTGACGCTGATGCCGGAAATGGCCAAGCGTAAAAACGACGGTATCGTCTATATCCCATTCGGCAATGCAAAATATAACCGTGCTATCGGCCTTGTCTGGCGGACAAGCAGTTTATATGCAGCAGAGTTGCAAGAGATTGCCCAAAAGCTGAAGCGCGACGATACGCAAGATTAGGGCTTTGGCCTACGGTGTTTGTGCGGAAGCTTGTTGCGCTTGGCGTAAGAAGGGTTGTGCAGGAATTTTTCCAATACCGCTTCGTAGTTTTGTTTCAGCGTGGCGGGGTTTGCCCCTTCGCGGCGGCGGTTTTTAAATGATGTATTGGAATTGTGGCGTGTCAGCAGGAAATAATCCTGAATGATAGCCGCTTGTTGTTCGAAGCCATAGCTGGTCAGGTCGCGCTTGGGTAGAAGCGTGTAATGATAGCTGTGTGAATAATTGAATTTATGTTTCAGCGTTTCACGCACGGCTTCGCGTGGTGTGGACAGCACATGGTTCTGGTGTTGCCAGACGTGCACCAGCTCGTGAATAAAAACGGATTGCTTGACGGGATTCGTTTCTTTGGAGAAATCATCACTATAGGCATCGCGCGGAAACGAAATGCGGTTACCAACGGCGACAGCCTGATGTTTGTGTTGTATGCCGGGCGGCAGAATACGTTTGCCGTGCAAAGAGACGCGTGCGTAATCAATCGCATCGCCGAAAACGCTTTTGGCGAGCGTGATTTCTCCCTCTGTGAGCTGTCTTCGTTGCATTTGCGGCTCCGCACAAAAATATCTTGGGTAATCAGGATCATAGCAAACAGGGGCGCGCAGGGCCAGAACGGATGTAAGGTATATAAATACCTCTTTTTTATTGACATAACGGCGAAGAATCAATAGTCTGGGTACGTAAAAACACAGCAGTTATTGAGGAGATGCTATGACGCAGGCAAAAAAGACGGACTCTGTCCTTGCACGGCTTGGCTATAAGATTGTGCGTAATTTTGATCTCGCCTTGGCGGGCGTGTGTTTGACGCTGGCTTTAACAGCACGACCTTTTACAACGGGTTTGTATAAAGAGCCGTTGGAAAATGCAAAAACACGCATGAGCCTTGTGCAGGAAAAAGCGGATTCCGTTTTTGTGGCCGCGCAAGGGTACACAGCAGAAAATGATTCCACGTTGAACATGCATCTATATAACCGCCGCACGGAAAGCGCCGCGCTGCGTGATTTGTCGGATACGTTTCGCAATGCGCGGGCAGATGTACGCCGTCAACAGTCGATGTATAATTTTGCAAGCGGCTACGGTTATGCTTGCGCCGGAACTTTTGCGGCAATCGGCCTCTTGTCGGCAGGGATGGGTATATCGGCCCGCAGGCGGCAAAAATCAGGTGCAGGGCCTACGGTTTAACCGTTGCTGACGGCTTGTTCTTCTAAGACAGCCAGTGCTTCAATCCACAATGCTTCTTGTGTGGCCAGATTTTCTGTCACAGTTGCGTATTCTTTTTGCGCAGCGGTGCTGGCGGGTACGTCGTCATAAAAACCGGGGCTGGCCATTTTTTGTTCCAGCTTTTCTTTTTGCTTTTGTAGGCGCGCGATCTCTTTTTCCGATTTTTCTGCTTGTTTTTTCATGGCAGATACATTGACCGGCCCAGATTTGACTTCCGGTGCGGCGACAGCTGCTGGTGCTGCGGATTTTTCCGCTTTTTCACGGCGGCGCGTATTACGGCGCTGCTGAATCACAAATCGGCGGTAATCGTTTAGATCGCCATCAAAACTTTCAACCTTACCATCATGTACCAGCCACAAACGGTCGGCCACACGCTCCACCATACCCGGATCGTGGCTGACAATAATCACAGCGCCTTCATAGGCGTTGAGCGCCTGAATAAGCGCTTGGCGTGCGTCAATGTCCAAGTGGTTGGTCGGCTCATCCAGCAGCAGTACGTGCGGCGCATCGATACTCATAAAGGCAAAAAGCAAACGGGCTTTTTCGCCACCGCTCAGGCTGCTGATGGTGTTATCTGCCAGATGTTTCGGGAAGTGAAAGGCGCCCAGTTTGGCGCGCACAACGGGTTCGCGCACATCGGGATTCTTTTTTGCCATCAGGCGATACAGTTCCTGATAGGGGGTGGATGTGACATCCATTTCCTCTGTCTGGTGCTGCGAAAAGTAACCAATACGTAATTTGCCGGAGCGTGTCACATCGCCATCCAGCGGTTCTAACTTGCCGGCGATCAGCTTGATCAGCGTGGATTTACCGTTGCCGTTGGCACCCATCAGGGCGATGCGGTCATCGATATCAATGTTATGGCCGATTTTGCGCAAAATGGGATTGCCGGGGCTATAGCCGACATCTGCATTGCGAATGGCAATCAGCGGCGATGATAGTTTATCCGGTTGCGGGAAGCTGAACTTCAACAGGCGTGCATCAATCACCGCATCGACCATATCCATTTTTTCAAGTGCTTTGATCCGGCTCTGCGCCTGACGGGCCTTGCTGGCCTTGGCGCGGAAACGCTCCACGAAGGCTTGCATATGGGCGCGTTGCGCTTGCTGGCGTTCAAACAGGGATTGCTGATGCATCAGGCGTTCGGCGCGTTCACGTTCAAACGTGTCGTAATTACCGGTATAGAGCGTCAGTTTTTGTTGATCCACATGCACAATATGGTCTGCGCATTTATTGAGCAAGTCGCGGTCATGCGAAATAACCAGCAGGGTATGCGGGTAACTGGCTAGATAATCTTCCAGCCACATGATCGCTTCAAGATCCAAGTGGTTGGTCGGCTCATCCAGCAGCAAAATATCGGGCTGCACAAAAAGCGCGCCAGCCAGCGCCACACGCATCCGCCAGCCACCGCTGAGGGAAGAGAAGGGTGCTTGCAGCTGTTCGTCTTTAAAGCCAAGGCCTGTCAGCAAAATAGCGGCACGCGAGGGTGCTGCATAAGCATCCAGCTCGGCCAGACGCATATGAATGTCGCCGATCTTATAAGGGTCTTCTTCCGTCTCGCTTGCGTGCAACAGGGCAGCCAGTTCGGCATCGGCTTGAATCACAATGTCGATGATGGGCGTATCGGTGACGGGAATATCCTGACGCACCATGCCAAAACGCTGGCGTTCGTTCAGCGATATATGTCCTGCATCTACCTGAATTTCATGGGCAATGAGCTTGAATAGGGTCGATTTACCCGCACCATTGGGGCCAACCACGCCGACTTTCCAGCCGTCCATGATATTAAGGTTGCAGTCTTCCAGAAGGGTGCGTCCGCCAATGCGGTATGTCAGGTTCGATATGCTAAGCATGATGGCTGTAGCTTATGGCATATCAGACTGTGAAGGTAAAGGATTTCAGTCGTTTTCTAGCGTAAAACCGTCATTCCCTGTCACAACCACGCGGCCTGTGCCTTTGGTGACCTGGCCGATTCGCCAAAAAACCTCTCCCGCTGCTGTCAGCATTTGCGTGACGGCATGGGCATCGGGCGTGGCCAAGACCATGCCGACCCCCATATTGAAGGTCTGATAAAGCTCCGCTTTTTCAAGTCCCGCCCGTGTGGCCAGCGTTTGGAAGATGGGTGGAATGACATCAAAGCCGGGCAGGGTATCGATGATGTAATCGAATCCTTCGTTCATGCGCGGGATATTGGCAAAGCCGCCCCCCGTGATATGCGCCATGCCGTGGATATAGGGCAAAATACCGCGCAGTGCCTGCCAGTAAATACGGGTGGGTGTGAGGCATTCGCGCATCAGATCGGTTTCGGATTCTTGGACGAGCTTGCGCACGAGCGAATAGCCGTTGGAATGCACACCAGATGATGCGAGGGCGATCAGCGTATCACCTTCGGCCAATGTGCTGCCGTCAATCAGTCTGTCTTTTTCTACTTCGCCGATGCAAAAACCGGCAAGGTCATATTCCCCCGCGCCATACATGCCGGGCATTTCGGCGGTCTCACCACCGATCAACGCCATTTCGGCCTGTTTGCAGCCGTCCACGATGCCCGTCACAATATCTTCGGCGGTTTCAAGGTCGAGCTTGCCTGTGGCGATATAGTCGAGGAAGAAAAGCGGTTTGGCCCCTGTACAAATCACATCGTTCACACACATGGCGACAAGGTCGATGCCGATGGTATCGTGCTGCCCCAGCATTTGCGCGAGTTTGACTTTGGTGCCCACGCCATCTGTGCCTGCGGCCAGCAGTTTATCACCCATGTCATAGAGCGCGGCAAACCCGCCAATGCCCGATACCACACGTGCGCCATAGGTGCTTTTGACTTTGGCTTTAATGCGCTCAACAAATTCATCGCCGCGTTCAACATCTACGCCTGCATCGCGGTATGTGGTTTTTTGGGGCTGGCTGGTCATGGTGGCTCCGATGTTTTTAGTGGCGGAAATGGCGGCGGCCCGTAAAGGCCATGCTGATGTCTTGTTCTTCACAGGCTTTGATCACGTCTTTATCTTTCACGCTGCCGCCCGGTTGCACGATATAGCGGATACCTGCAGACCCTGCGATCTGGATATTATCCGAGAACGGGAAGAAAGCATCGGATACCAAAAGTGCGTCGCCCAGATTACTGTGTCCATTCTCGTGCGCTTTCTCGACCGCTTGTTTCATGCTGACGAGGCGGTTGGGGTTGCCCATGCCGGCACCAATCATACTCATGCCGCCAGCTGTTTCAAGAAACAGTCCGATGGCATTGCTTTTTAAATGTTTGCACGCCATGACACCAAAGCGGGCCAAGTGGTTTTTGGCAGGCGGGAAGGGGTTGGCGGTGACAGGGCTGAAATCGGCATCTGCACCATTGTCTTCTTGCTGCACAACATAGCCGCCGGAGATAGAGCGGATCATCGGGCGTGGGTCTTGCCCGCCGTAATTGGCAACGGCCAGCAAACGCAGGTTCTGCTTTTTGCCAAACAGAGCCAGAGCCGCGGGTGTATAGCCGGGTGCCACAATAACTTCGACAAATTTGTCGCCCAGCCATTGGGCGACATCTGCGTCCACCATTTGGTTGAAACACAAAATACCGCCGAAGCTGCTGATAGGGTCGCCGGCCCAAGCCATTTCAAGCGCGGCCATGGGCGTTGCTGCGGCGGCAAGA
>JBGTNC010000103.1:0-2464 GCA_041743265.1 Alphaproteobacteria bacterium
GCTCTTCAGTATTGGCAAGCCAAAGCGTGTCACTGAAAGCTGTGGCAAGAAAGCCCTGTATTAGATCAGTATAATTATATTGACGCCCATTAAGAATGGGCCGGCCGTCATCAACAAGTTCAGTGGACTCAAACATCAGACGAAGAGTCGACAGAGCGTCTTCTTCTGCAGATACCCTTGAAAAAACAGGCGATGAAATGAACGTGAGAACCGTTAGTACACTTAGAAAAACAGTTAATGCTGATCTTGCCAAAAGCATATACCTCCAAGTTGCATGTCTATACGAAGCCGTGCACCTTCAAGTGACAGTTTTATTACGCCGCTTTTGAAAGCTTCGTATAAAGCGTGTCTTCCAGCATTTTCCAGCGAGCTTCGTCGGGTGCTGCAATCAGCATGCAATGTTTCAGCATATCGGGTTTGAAGGGTACGTTTTCACCGGCAAGGCGCACATAGGCCCCTGCTTCTTCTGCCAGCAGCACAGTCGGGGAATGATCCCACGGGGTGACTTTGTTGATATGCACGACAAAATCCGCCTCGCCCGCTGCCAGATTCAAGAAATCATGCAATGAACTTCTGACGTTGACGATTTCTTTGACCAATCCATTGACCGGTTCGAAATGCCAAGCCTGACCACCGCCACCCATGCCCACCATATCGGCAGGCGTTGCGGCAGATTGACGGACTTCGGCTTTTTTACCGTTGATGGTCGCACCTTGGCCTTTGATAGCAATTGCCATACGGTCGCCCGGCGCATCATACACCCAGCCATATTGTGTTTCACCATTTTGCACCAGCGCCACGAGAATGCCGAAATGGCTGCGGTTATGCGCAAAGTTATAGGTACCATCAATCGGGTCAACCACCCAGACAGGTTTGTCGCTGTTAAAACGTGCCAGCACGCTTTCGTCTTTGGATACGGCTTCTTCACCGACCACGATGGAACCGGGTAGATAGGCAGACAGTGCTGCACTTAATGCTTTTTCCGATGCTTCATCTGCAATCGTGACAAAATCACCGGGGTTTTTTTCACGGATTTCACCATCGGCCAGATTTTTAAAACGGGGCATGACTTCTGTTTTGGAAACCTCGCGGATAATATCCGCTACTTTATTGACATCGATGTCGATCAGATTGGTCATGCTACATCTTCCTTCTTTGTTAACTTCTTGGCCTTTGCTTTCGCCTTTTTTGCTTTGACCTTGCGGAAATGATAACCGAATTTTCCGGTAAAGCGCGCGGCATCTTCCGGCTCCAGCGATACGGCGACAAAGGCCGTTTCTTCATCATCATGCCGTTCAACCACTTCGCCGCGATCATACAGCCATGACAGAGCTTTGCCTTCTGTCAGCGGAATATCTACCATTAATGTTAGGCGTGCGGCACCCAGACGGGTGTCGATCATTTCCAACAGACGCTCCAGCCCCTCTCCGCTCAAAGCAGAAACGGCGGCCACGTTATCTTGGCGTTTTGCACGGCCTGTCACGTAATCGTGGTCATCGGCGTTCAGGTTATCAATTTTATTCAACACCTCGATCACGCGCGGATCATTTTCGGCATCAATACCCAAATCACGCAGAATTACCGTCACATCTTCTTTTTCTGCATCCGAATTTTCTTGTGCAATGTCGCGTACGTGCAAAATGACGGCGGCCTCTTGCACTTCTTCCAGTGTTGCGCGGAAGGCAGCCACGAGGTGTGTGGGCAGATCGGAAATAAAACCAACCGTATCCGACAAAATAGCTTTCTTGCCGGATTTCAGTTCAATACCGCGCATGGTTGTATCCAGCGTGGCGAATAGCAAATCTTTGGCAAAAACTTCAGCACCTGTAATGCGGTTAAACAATGTGGATTTACCGGCGTTGGTATAGCCCACGAGGGCCACAATCGGATAAGGCTCTTTTTTACGCGAAGCACGTTGCAAACGGCGGTTCTTTTTAACCGTTTCCAGCTCTTCCTTCAGGCGTTTTATTTTGTCATCGAGCATACGGCGATCAAGCTCTTTTTGCGTCTCACCCGGGCCGCCGACTTTACCCAAACCGCCGCGCTGACGCTCCAGGTGGCTCCAAGCCTTCACAAGGCGGGAGCGTTGATAGGACAACGCCGCCAGATCCACTTGCAAGCGGCCTTCTTTGGTGCGCGCACGGGCGCCGAAAATTTCGAGGATGAGACCTGTGCGGTCAATCACCTTACAATGCCAGAGGTTCTCCAAATTGCGCTGCTGGCCCGGCGATACCGTACCATCGACAAACACAAGGCCCACTTCTTGTTCTTTAACAAGCTCGGCAATACGTTCAACCGCGCCAGCGCCTATCAAAGTTGCGGGGCTGACTTTTTTAACGGGAATGATTTCCGCGTGAATAATGTCAAGATCAATGGCACGCGCAAGGCCGACGGCTTCTTCAAGTGCCGTATCTGCTGCGCGCACGTATGCTTTTTCTGTCCCCGCCTCTGCCTTCACATAAGG